>CAMNGG010000389.1 GCA_946537975.1 uncultured Treponema sp.
TGCTTTGTAATCAAAAAGAATCTGATTATCTTTTCAACAAGCAGGTCTCTTCTCGAAGAAGCAATGACTTATTCTAACAGTGCCCTGTATAAAAAGGCAGAACTGGAGGCCGTAAATGCCAGAATGAAAGATCCTCTGCGTATTTTTGTAAATGGAGAGAAGCTTATAGAACTAGCGGGAGAAAATCAGCTGGCAAAACAGTATCTGCAGCCGGTTGTTCCATATCTTTCAGAAGACGAATATACAAACCTTAATTTTGGAATCACAAATAATGAATTGAATGTTACAATTTCCGTTCCAATGAATAATAAGGATCCTGAGCATCCGGTTATAAAGCTCACAAAAAAAGATTCTTCTGTTCCGGGACTGCTGCCAAAATTCAGCGAGGATGTACAGTATTATACGCTGATTTCTTCCGGTACCCTTAAAGAACTTTTTGATGCGGCCTTAAAGATTGTTCCTTCAGAAAAAAATCTTATGTCAACCTGGAATAAATCTGACCAAATCTGCAGAATCGTATTTAATCTTAGTCTGGATGATTTATTTTTCTCCTGGTCGGCAGATGAATTTGCCGTATTTGGAATTGAAGGCAAGTCTGAACCGGTTTTTGCAATCAAAATAGCAGATGAAGAAAGACGCCGCGTGATTTTTGACCGTGTTTTTTCATCATACATAATTCAGTCAAATGACAGCCTGCTTGTAGATGGAGTTCGTCTGCCTTGCATTCAGATGCCGGGCTTTGTCCTTTCAATTTTGCAGGCCTTGAATATAAATGTGCCAAAGCCTTATTACCTTATAAAAGACGGCTATCTTTATCTTACTCAGTCACCGGAAAATCTTGTTGCCATCAATTTTGATTATCAGAATTCGAAAAAGCTTTCCGGAAGTGAAAACTGGATGAGGGTTTCTTCGAGACAGAATCCTTATTCAAGTCTTTCCCTTTATTACAATCTGGAGCGCAGTATTCCTTTCTTTATAAAAGGAAACTCTGCAATGTCTAAGGTACTGGAGCTGTATAATTCCGGACGTTTTGATTTAAGAATAAAAGATAATACTCTTACAGTTCAGCTGCAGGCTTCGGCTGTGGCTCCTGAATCTTCACGTCATATTCCGGGCTTCCCTGTTGAACTTGAAAAAAAATCTAACGCAGAACTTGTAAAATCAAATGCGAAAAAAAGCAAAATGATTTATTGGGTAGAAACTGATAATTCGGTTAATTCCCTGGATTGCGGAAACTTTGAAAGGGGGCGCTTTGAACTTGAGGAGGTCCGCTATATCGTTGCCGCAAGTGAGGCAACTGTGAAAGCCAATGGCGGTGAGCTCTGGGCTGTTACAAAGAGCGGAATGGTTTATTTACTGAATGCTAAGCTTGAAAGTGTATTCGGCTATCCTATCCTTACGGGGCTTACAATGTCCTGTCCGCCTTTTGCCTATAAAGATTCGCTTGTGCTTGTTGATAATGAGGGCAGCTTCTGCCTGATTTCTAATACCGGAGAACTGTCTGGTCTTGAAACCGGAGTAGAAAGCGATATTAAAGCTTCTCCAAAAGTGAGCGGTGATATAATGGCCTTCTATGAAAAAGGCTTTTTCGGTGGAATACACCTTTACAAAGATTTAAAGCCATTGAATGAAGACGGACCTTTTGAGCTGGACGGAATTGCCTATGGTTCTCCATGTATTTTTACTCAGGGTGGAAAGCAGTATGTGGCAATGATTACTCAGGCGGGCGAGCTTTATGTTTATGATTTTGACGGAAATCTTTTAGAGCCTTTCCCAATTGCTTTGGACGGAATTTTTTATCTGAATGTTGAAATGGCAGACGGATATTTGTTCGCACTTTCTTCGGAAGGGGAGCTGTACCGGGTTTCTCTTGACGGGCAGCTTCTAAAGGTTCGTATTCCGTATTTTACGGCAAAAACGGGCCGCATTACGGTCTGCGATTATGATGACAAGGAAGGTCAGGAAATATTCGTCAGCGGTGAAGGTAATTCGCTTTACGGCTTTAACAGCAGTCTCGAGCTTCTTCCGGAATTCCCTGTTTCCGGCTATGGAAATCCGCTTTTTATTGACCTGAATGGTGATAATAGAAAGGATTGTCTTTCAATAACCTTTGATAATAAGATTTCTGCGGCAAAAGTGAGGTAAATTATGAAAAAACTTCAGGTAATCAGTTTCGTTTCTGGCGTGATTTTGGTTTTATTTTCTCTTGCATCCTGTGCAAGCCTGCAGCAGGATGTTTATACTTACACAGAAGAAAATACCTTTATTTACAGCTCCATCGAAGAATACGAGGAGCGTTTTATAAATATTGATGTAAAGTATCAGCTGGAAAATGCTGCACCTTCTTCCGAAATTAATGGGCTTTTAAAAGATATTGCCGCTTATAAAGCTTCTACGAAGGTAACAGAACCTGCCCTGATTGCCCGCTTAAGGGCTTTTGAAGGCTTGCTTTATAAGATGTCTGGAAGAAAGCGGGAGTCGGAAGCGGCCTGGACGGAGGCAAAGACTCAGCAGAAGGGAGACCGTTATGTTCTGCTCTTAGGAAGTCGTCTTGCAAAAAATGAGGAAGAAAGCCTTTCTCAGATAGAGGGTATATTAAAATACGACTCTAAAAATGCCGTACTCCAGCTGGAAAAGGGTAAGCTTTTGTATCAGCAGAAAAAATACGACCAGGCAATTTCTGTAATAGACAATGCCTTTGTGCTTTTTGATAACGAGGGACATAATATCTACAGAACTGTTTATAACCCGCTTCGAAGCTATATCTGGGATTTAAATGAAATATATGGCAGTGAAGCAGAATCTGATGCTAAGCACAACCTTTCTGAACTGCAGGGAAATCTTACTCTGGATTCTCTTGTTACACTTACACTCGAAAATACCTCTTTACTTGATAATTACCGGCCGGCAAATCAAAAGCAGAATTCAAGACAGAAGCAGCAGGCCTTTATTACAACTCTTGAACGGGGCGGATATTTTTCTTCTTCCGCAGATCAGAAAAATGAAGCTGGAAGCTCTGCCTTTATGACAGGTGCCGGTGATATGACCCGTAAAATGTGTGCCCGCTTTATCTGGAATGCCTATATCCGAAAAAGCGGAAACCTGAAAATGCTTTCCCGCTATTCGGAAAAATATAAGAAATCAGGAAGAACAAAAAGTCCGGTTGCAGATATTTCTGTAGAAGATGCAGATTTTGATGCTGTGCTCGGGGTTGTAGAAAGCGAGTTTATGGAGCTTCCGGATGGAAAAAACTTTGAGCCGGAGCTGCCTGTAACAAAGCTTCAGTTCATAAACTGGATAAAAAAGGCTGATAAGTAAAAAAAATTGAAAAAAAAGACAGGTTTATCGTTTAATCAGCCTGAATTTATGCAAATTTTTTATCAAAAAATTTGACAAGAAAAAGAGAATTTGCTATATTATAAACAGCTTGTAAATAAGCTGATAAACTCTCTCCGATGTCCAGCAACGCTGGACGGCAAGGTTCCCTTCTAGTGTTACTGTCTGGGAACCTTGT
>CAMNGG010000390.1 GCA_946537975.1 uncultured Treponema sp.
TCGAGAAAAGCCTTATTTACTCCTACAAAGCGTCTGTCTTTATCTTTCCAGAAAATACAATCATGCGAGGTGTTTATAATACTGTCGAACAACTCTTCTGTCATTTTCATATTATATGAACCTGTTTTTTTTTATTATAAGGGAAGAAAAATGTATCGGCAAGTTTTTTTTATTCTCTTTTTTTTCCATTTCTTTCGTTCTGATTATGCCTTAACTCCACGAAACGTAGGTTGAAGGCCGCTGGCAGCCATGTTATTCTAAAATCACAAAAGGACTTAGCCGGCAGAAGTCACAGGAGATGAAAATGAATATTTTGTGAGTCTGGACCACCCCATGACAAAGGAGCATTATATTTCCTTTATTGCGGCAATTTCAGACCAGGGTATTCAGTTGATAAAACTCTACTCTGAAGGACCAGCTCAGGCCCGCTTAAAAATTGCCGGAGTGCGCAAAATCTTTGCTTACTGCAACCTGCATGGACTTTTTGAAGTAAAAAGGAATGCTCTCCCCTTCTGATTCTCTTTCCCTCGCAATCTTTGAATACTCTTTTATATGCCTACCAGGGAAAATATCCCAGAAGCTTTACAGTTAATAATGAAGAAGCAGAGGTTTATATAATTGATTTGTCACATTAACTGTAAAGTTTTCGGAAAGGATTTGTTAATTATCTGTACAACTTCACGCCGCTACGATCAATAGATTTTTCGCAGGCTTCCCAGAGTCCCTGAAGGTAGCAGGCTCCGAGAGCACGGTCATAAAGTCCGTAGCCAGGCATTGCCTTTTCGCCCCAGATCATACGTCCGTGGTCCGGGCGGATAACTCCGTCGAAGCCTGTTTCGTACAAAGTCTTTACAATCTTGAACATATCAAAAGAACCTGTGCTTGAAAGGTGTGCAGATTCCTGGAAGTCGAGAACAGGATCATCAATTGCAGTGTTGAACTTAAGGTTGCGCACGTGAGCAAAATGAATACGCCCCTGAGCAGCTTTAATAAACTCGCAGAGGTCGTTCTTGCGGTTTGTACCGTAGCTACCTGTACAGAAAGTCAAACCATTGTGTGGATTGTCTACAGCCTTGAGCATGCGGCAAACCTTATCCTGACTTGTGATGATGCGTGGCAGACCAAATACAGGCCAGGCCGGATCATCCGGATGAATTGCCATATCAATATTGTATTTATCGCAGACAGGCATAATTGCCTTGAGGAAGTAAACCAGGTTATTGAAAAGCTTTTCTTCGTCCACTGATTTGTACATTTCGAAAAGCTCTTTTACGCGGGCCATGCGCTCTGGTTCCCAGCCCGGAAGAATAAAGCCGTTTGAATCCTTATCAATAGAAGCAAACATTTCCTCCGGTTTTACGCCATCAATAGCCTTTGAGTTGTAGGCAAGAACAGTAGAACCGTCTTCGCAAACGCGGGCCAGCTCAGAACGGGTCCAGTCGAAAACAGGCATAAAGTTGTAGCAAACCATGTGAATGTCTTCCTGACCAAGGCGCTCCAAAGTCTTAATGTAGTTTTCGATGTATTTATCGCGGTCGCCGCCGCCAATCTTAATTTCGTCGTGAATGTTTACGCTTTCAATTCCGGCAATCTTAAGGCCGGCGTCCTGCACTTCCTTTTTGATTTTCTGAATAGCTGCAAGCTCCCAGGCATCTCCCGGAACAGAATCGTACAAAGTGGTAATAACACCGTGAACTCCAGGCACCTGTCTAATCTGCTGCAAAGTAACTGAGTCAAAGCCGGTTCCATACCAGCGCAAAGTCATTTCCATAAAATATATCTCCTAAAAATTTACAAGTTCACTAAAGGAGGGGAAAGGCTTCCCCTGCGCTCCAGCCTCCTCGGTCGTTCGCCTTCGGCTCACTCCCTGCGGTGGCTTACGCTACACCTTCCAGCGGGGGCACCTCCTGCCTAAAATCGAAGAGCCGTTAAAAAAATTGCACTGCAATTTTTAGGCTCATCGAAAGAACGGCTCGAAACAACTGGTTGTTTCGCAACGCCCCCTCTTATTTTCAGTATAACATTAGATAAACGTTTTATCAACTAAAATACTTGTATACTAGTATAACATACACACAAAATGGGGAAATATACCTAATATTTTTTGACAGCCTTATTTTTTTACAATCTTGTACTCAAAGGTAGCAGTTGCAGAATAGTCGGCAGGTTCAAAAATCCAGTCCAGTAACTGGCCTGTAATTTCCTGCTTAACTATTCCTTTGAAGGCCGAAGCCGGACTGATTGTTACGCCGGAAACGTTTCCTTTTTCATTAACTTTGAATGATATCGAAACTGTTATTGAAGCATCAATCGTAGCGGCAGCAGGAGCTGAAAGATTGATTACCGGACTTGCAGGGCTTAAAAGTGTGCGGGAACGTCCGTTGGACATTTCCATTTCTACCTTGCCGGAGCCGCTTGTTTTTGTTTTTGCTGATGTTTCTGACTGAACTCCGTTTGCAGCATTGCCTTTGAAAGTAGAGTTTTTAATTCCCTGAAGTGCACTTGCAGTTGAGCTCGATGCTGTATTTGATTTACTGCTGGTATTCAAGTTTGTACTTGTTACTTTAGAAGAATCTGATGCAGCCGCAGTTCCTGCCGAACCTGAGAAGGCTGGTGCATTATTCTGAACTGTTCTTGATTGTGTTGATGTCGTAGTTTCTGCAGGTTCATCATCATCAAACTGAGACCAGTCAAACTCCTGCTTTGTCTTTTTTGCAGTCTGAGCTGCAAAGGCTTCCATAGGATCTACCGCATATTCTATAGGTTCGCTTACAGTTTTTTGAGGAGCCGGTTTTGGTGCTGGTGCAGGCTTTGCTGCAGCTGCAGTCTCAGGCTGAGTTTTTGCAGTCTCTTTTTTTGGCTGTGGCTGAGTTTTTGTTTTTGGAGTCTCTTTGACCGGAGCAGGCTCTGCCTTCGGAGCTGGAGCTGGAGTTTCCACAACCGGCTGAGTCTGTTCCGGCTCGCTCTGTGCACTCGCACTCGCACTCGCGCTCGCCGCTTCTGCCGGGGCCGGGGCTTCTTCGGTTTTCTGGACTACCGGGGTGCTGGACAAAACAATCTGCACTTCCTTATACTGCTTCTTCGGCTGAGGTTTAATCACAAATGAGAAAATCAAAAAAAGCAGCCAGAAGAGTACTGTACCCGCAATCGCGAAAAATTCGCTTGTATGAGAAACTGAGCTGTCTTCGCCAAAAAGCGGCGTGCCTCTATAGTTTATCATTTTTCTGAGGTTGTCCTTAAATTAATGACGCAGTAACCGCTTTCGCGAATCACGTCAAAAATCTTTACGATTGTTCCGTTTGTTACAAGAGAATCAGCTTCCAGAGAAACCGGAAATTCATCCTTCTTCATTGTTCCTGTATCAAAAGTCAAAAGCTCTTCACCAAGGCCGGTCATAGAAACTTCTTTATCATTAAAATAAAGAGCACCGCTTTCATCAGCTGTAATCGTTATTCCTTTCAGACTGGTTGCTTCAGCAGTATGACTTTGCGGCAAATTCAGCTTTATTCCAGGCAAAGTTGCAAAGGTTGTAGAAACCAGGAAAAAGAGAATCAGCTGAAATACAATATCAATCATTGGGGTCATATCAACGTTAGAACGGATACCTTCCCTCTTGTTCTTAAATTTCATAAACAGCTCCTAGCGAACTCTTCCCGTCAAACGCAAAAGCACAGAAGTAACTCTTGCTTCCATTTCTACAAGGCGGCGGTTCACACGGGAAACAAAATAATTATGAAAGATTACCGATGGAATCGAAACACACAAACCGGCAACCGTAGTAACAAGAGCCTCGGCAATTGCTCCAGCCAGCAGCGAAGGATCACCCATTGAACCGCCGGCTCCGAGAACTCCGAAAGCCTTAATGTTACCGGTTACAGTTCCAAGCAGACCAAGCAGAGTTGCAATGTTTGCAATAGTTCCAAGCGGAGTCAGAAGATGTTCCAGAAGAGGAACTACAAAATCCATCTCAGCTTCAACCGCCTCTCGCAAATCATGCTCTTCGTAACGGCGGCAGTCCATAGCCTTTTTTACAACCTGAGCTAAAGGTGTACCAGCCTGAGCACAGGCAACGGCACAGGCCTCATAATTTCCAGCCGCAAGCGAGCCATCTAAATCTGTCATCAGCTTAGTATCACGCTTATTAATGTTATAAAAATATATACATCTTTCAATAATAATAAAAGTTGCAATTACCCCGCAGATGATAATTGGAATCATCAAAGGGCCACCAGATTTCAAAGTCTGAAACATATCATACTCCTTAGAAAACAAATTTCAAAAGCAGTGCAGCAGAACCGCCTCTTGCTTCATATTGACCTGCATAATTTCGGGTTTCCCCTTTATACAGCTTTATTAAATCATTTACACTAAGAATTGCACGGACTGATTGAGTTACACGAACAAAACCTTCCGCATTAACAATCGGTAAAACCATATCAGAATTTATTGGCAGGGTACAATTAAAATCAAGTCCCCACTTAGAATTCTCTTCCTGAATATTTACATCAACCTTAACAGTCTGAATATTTTCTCTTGCTGAATGGTCCATCCAGTTTGAATGCCAGCTTCCGCTTATCCCAAGAATTCCCTGATGATAAGTAAGTCCGAAATCTGTAGAAAGTCCTTTATAATCTTTCTTATAGAAACTGTAGATTGGAGTTTTTGCATCATAATCTGGCTGCCATCTTCCGTTGTCATAAGCAGTCTGTCTGTATTCAACTCCTGCTGTTCCCGTAAAAGTATTTTTAAGGGGAATACTTACATTGAATTTTCCATACCATTCAGAAACCTCAAGCGGATTCCAGTTTTCATTTGTAAACTTATATTTTTCTTCAAGTTCAAAAGCCTTTTCTTTATAAGAATCAATTCCTCCTTCTGCACAAAGGGAAACCCGGCGATTTGCAAAATATACAGGAAAGCCTGCTTCCACTCCAACCGTAAAAGGAACGATAACTGAATCATCCATTATATTTTTTCCAATAACAGCTGCGGCATTTCCATAAAGCCGGAAGATATCGTTTTTCCATTGAAGATCTATTTTAAATTGAGCTCTGTGACTTTTTGGAAAAACTATATTTTCTGACAATTCAGTATCATAGTCATATGATGTTGTAAAGCCGGTGTCAAAGCCATAGCCCTGCCAGCGAAAGAAGATAGAAGGAGCCGCAGAAAAATATCGGACAGTTTTTATCTGGGTGCATTCAATTTCTGCATAACGGTTATAAAAATCAAGCCCCGCAGCAGCTCCAAGTGAAAAGCCGTTATCAAAGGTATAAGCAATATTTCCACCCGCATCATATAAATCTCTGTTTAAAAGTCCTATTTTAGAATCCGCATAAACAAGCTTTCCCTGTAACCCGTCAGCGGCAGATTTATAAAAGGCTGAGGCTCCCCACTGCAGATGATTTTTTTTATATTCTTTTTCAATACTTAATTTTGTAGTCCGGTCACTGTAACCGTCGGTAACAGAATGACTGGCATAACCTAAAGCAGAGTCATGTTCAAAACTGAACTTAAAAGGGCTTGCTCCAATAGTTCTGGCTACAGAAATATTTCCTGTAAAAAAGGCCGGATAGCCGCCACCAATTAAACCTTCTGCATAAACTGATTTTTCAACAGGCTTATTTTTTCCTGCCGCAATGTCATTCTTTTCAGAAGCTTCAGTCTCAGGTAAAACCGGCTGAAGATCTCCACTACCGACCGGTAGTTTTAACACATCACTAAAAGAAGGAAGTGCCTCCACCCCTGCCTTTTCTGTTTCACCAGATATTACAGTTGTAACCTCAGGAAGCTCAATGTTTTCAGCCCAAAGGCTCGCATTAGCACAAGCCGTTATCGCAATGAAAAATGACAAAAGTTTATTTACTGATTTTATATTACACTTCATAAAAAACTCCTAATTACGGGCATCCCCAGTTACGCGGTCAACTCGCTCTGCCTGAATACTTTCCGGATAAAGCTCCTTAAGCAGGCTGGCTGTTTCCCTGGCATCTCCAATAAGGGCCTCTGCCGCAAAGGCTTCTGCCGCACCATAAAGCGAAGACGCAGCCCCGCTTTCATTTTTTACACTTCTATAATATTCTGCGGCCTTTAGATAAAGCTCCGCAGCCTTTTTATTATTTCCGTTTTTACGATTATATTCCGCAATAAACTCAGCATTATAAGCCGCATCAGCTCTTTCATCTGCCCCCGTCTGTTTTTCAAAAAGCAGAGATGCAAGTTCAAAAGCCTCTTCCTGAGTAGAAAGACTTTCCGCATAAAGCCGGACAAGCTCTGTTCCAGCCGCACGCCCCTTTACAGTAGATGCACCACCGAGTCTTGAATATTCACTTTCTTTTTCCGCAACACGAGGGTCTACGCCAGAAACAATACGTTCAAGCTCCCGGACTCTTTTTTCAATTTCATCATCAGCTGCCTGTTTGGAATAATTCTTAAGCATGACACGAGCTAGTTCTAGCGCCTGAGAATATTCCTCCTGCTTATAATAGGACTCAAGAAGATTTTTACTTGCGCCATAAGCATAAACGCTGGCAGGAAATTTTTGCAAAAGATTTTTATTAAGCATTATACAACGGTCGTTTTCTCCCAGTCTTAAAGCACAGTCACCGCAATAAAAAAGTGCGGCATCAGTAAAGCGGCCGTTCGAATATTTATAAATATAGGTATTAAATCGATTGAAGGCCTGAGAATAATTTCCCCGTGAATAAAAAATCTCACCGGAACGATACATAGCTTCTTCCGCATATTGAGAACGACTCAGACCTTCATAGATACGGCGGTAAAGTTCATCGGCAAGCTCAAGCTTATTCTGACGTTCATAGATTCCAGCCGTCATAAAAATACACTGAGCCGCAAAATCATCTTTGCCGTTTGTATAAGGAGCAAGCAGCTCCACTGCGGCGTCATAATTCTCATAATCAGTTAAGATTTCCGCACTAAGAATAACAGCCCTCTGCTTCTGAGCCCCCTCTGCCGAATAACGGACAAGATTTGCAGCCTGCACCGAAGCGTTTTTATAGTCGCTGGTTTGAAGGGCAGATTTTACTGCATACTCATAAGCTCTAAGCAGATAAGCATCAGCCCCCTTTTGCCCGGAAGCCGTTTGCGACTCCATAGAATATCGCACAAAGGATGAATAGGAATCCTTAAAATGAGCAAGATTATATTCTGCGTATCCCTTATAATATAGAGAAAGTCTGTTAAAATCCGCTGCTCCCGACTGTAGTCTGAGATAAGCCGCAAAACATTCAGCCGCTTCCTTCCAGGATTTGAGATTTATAAAACAAAGTCCCCTTACATATTCCTTTTGTGCAGAATCCGAAACTGCGGCAATTATTTCAGCTTCTGAATATCGTCCGCATGAAAAGAGTGCCATAGCATAATCCAGAGACTTGCCCGCATTTCCGCCCAGCTTTTCATATTCCACGCAGGCCTGTTCATAGTGGCCGCTCTTACACAAAGCAGACGCGTAAAGCTCTCCGCACGAAGAATCAACTTTTTCGAACTGACCTTTTTTATAATAATATGAAGACAAAGCATATTTATCTGCCGCCCCTGGCTGCTTCAGCTTGTTGTAAAGACCTGGAATCTCTTCCCATTTTTCCTTTTGAATTTTACATTGCAAAAGAGTTGAATAAAAAGAATCTGAAGCACCTTCTGCCACAGACTTTTTTGCAAGGCTTTCCAGACCGGAAAGTTTTTTCTCTGCCTCTTCAGGCTTTCCGTCTTCCAGCTGAATCTTCGCAAGATAAAGATTTTTTAAAAAGTATAAATCCGGATTTTCCTCTTCTGAGGCCTCAAGCCTTAAAAGATAATTCTCCGCCTTCTCAAAGTTTTTATTGTTAAACTCATCAATCGCAACTCTTAGCAAAAAGCTGCTTACGCCGGGTAAAGACTTATCGCTGTTATCAAGCACACGTCTATATGCCGAATAGGCCTCATCATTTTTATTTAATGCGGCACAGGCGTCTCCATAATAAAAGCAGAGCGAAAGATAAACCGAAGCTTCAAAACTACCTTCCGTTAGTTTATTAAAGAGAGCCACAGTTTTTTCCGGAGCACCGCTCCTGTTATAGCAGATAAAAAGCTTTTGCATTGCTTCTGAATAATCTGCATTATCAAAGAGCTCTCCCTTCTGTACTACATATTCAAACAAAGGAATAGCTTCCTTCCATTTCTCAAGTTCATAAAAGGCCCTGCCCGAATACAAAACCGAAGGTGCATAAAATTCCATATCATTATTTGTAAGTGCCAGACTGCAGGCGAGATGAAATTTTTCAAGAGAGGCTGGATATTTTTTCTTTGAATAAAGAGCCCGTCCCAGCAGATAATTACAGCGGACTATTTCTGAAGAACCGGAATGCATATGAGAGGCGGCAAGCTCCAGAGCCAGAAGAGCCTCATCATAGTTTTCCATGTAAAGCAGTGCTTCTCCCTTATAAACAAGGGCAGAATGAATAAAGGAGGATTCCGGAAAGCTGTGCTCAAGACTTTCGGCTGAACTAACTACCCCGGGATAAAAGCCATTATTAAAGGACTGCTTTATTTCATTATAAAGCTGAATATCAGATTCCGCCTGAGCAAAGCACAGGACAGAAATCATAAGAAGTAGTAAAGTTGTAAGTAATCGTTTCATAACAGTATAGATCCCGAAACAAGTTCGGGATGACAGTTTTATTTTCGGATGACCTTATCCATTATTTCGGTATGATCATCTCAATTATTCCTGGATGACCTTATCCATTATTTCGGGAAAAATCTCTCTGAAGATTTTATCCTTGTAAGATAAACAAAATCTTCTGCATAATAGTAACAAAAATTTTCAAGAGACATTTCACGTCCGTTCATAAAGACATTACAGGCAAAGCTGCCGTCTTCCTGAAAATATGGGAAGAAAGCAACACAATCATTAAAGGCCATAATTTCTGGAGAAACGGTACGGTCAGTTCCACGGATTGCCGCTAAATACAAGGTAGAAGGTTCAGTAGCTGCCAGCACATACAAAAGCGAAGGCAGAACCGCAACCGTATGGCCGGAGTTTTCAACAAAGGTAACGGTGTTTGCAACTCCCTTATCAGTAATGGAAGAAGCAAAAGGATTAACAGTTACATCAACCCCAGACTGATTAAAAAGATATGTCTTTCCCGCATAAACAGAAACTACCGCCGAAGAGAGATTACGAACCCAGTTCAAAGAAAAGAACAGGTCATATTTCTGAGAAAGCACTCCCTGTCTTCCATTATCTTTTACATTTACAGTTTCTTTTATAAGGGGATCCCTCTTAAGAAGGCCTCCGGACATAGGCTCAACAAGTCCGTCAGCAATCCATTTTACAAAACCCGCAGAAGAAAGCAGGAGATTTTCTTCCGGAATATCCGCAGTTTCTGTTTTTTCAAATTTTCTTCCATTTGAAATATGAACAAGCTCTCCATTTTCATCATACATTGCATCCTGAACCAGAGTGATTGCGGGAAGCTTTTCTCGGATTACGGCAATCATCTGCTTAATGCCATCGTACTGCTGGGGATCTGTAAGAACATAATTCCATGGCAGCTTTGATTCCGTAATAGTCATTACATCTTCAAAAGAAGCTGAATAAAATTTTTCAAAAGGCATTCCTGTAGGAACTCCGCGGGCCGCATAATAACCAAAAATCACAAGGTCAGCAAGGGCAATTTTTCCCTGAGGAGTAAACTGAAGAAATACCTCACTGTTTCTTAAAAAATAATAGCGTATGCGCAGGGGCTTACCTGTCCTTTTATCGCGAATCAAAACCCAGCTGCCGGCCGCATCACCAGGATACAGCTCCTGCTCTTCGGTAAACATTCCCTTGTCTGAATATACATTTACTTTGATGAGGGCTCGGGGAGAAACAAAAACATTAAAGGTAGAATCATTTTCTTCAAGACGAATCTGGAATTTCTCGCCGTTATTATTTGCGCGGATTTCCGGAGCGTTCTGACGGATTACCTCCAGAGGGGCTGTAAACCACTGCTCTTCAAGACCGACCCGAATCTCAGAAGAATCCGGAATTCCAAGCCGGTTATATGCGGCAAAAACCGGAAGTACCGCACATAGTACGGTAATCAGACAAAGTAATTTTTTCACTTCTTCCTCCCCTCTCCCGCCGGATTAAGTCTTCTGGCTCTAAGCCTTCATCGCTTCACCAGCAGGGTCAGTGTCTGTTGCACCCGCAGCCAGGCGAATTTCAGCTTCAACAAGAGTGCCGTCTGGCATACGAATCATATTATTCTCAACTTCATCCGGATGTTTTCCAACCGGCGCATTAGAAAGCAAAAGCTTAAGACGGTTAAGCTGATTTACCTCTGAGCTGCCCGGGTCGTAGTCAATTGCAGAAATATTTGCCTCAGGGAAGCGGCGTCGCAGCTCCTTAATCATTCCCTTTCCGGTAACGTGATTTGGAAGGCAGGCAAATGGCTGAACGCAGGCAATGCTTGGAGCGCCCTCATGAATCAGCTCTACCATTTCGGCAGTAAGGAACCAGCCTTCTCCGGTCATGTTACCAAGCTGTACGATATCATCAACTCCCTTCATCAATTCGTAAATCGAAGAAGGAGCCTCAAAACGACGGCTGCGCTTTAAGTACTTAATCATCTTCTTGCGGTAAAGGTCCAGGCCCCATACAAGAAGTCTTGCAATAAGAGCAGATTTCTTTGTGAACTTCAAATCTCTGTGACGGATAATATCATCAGAGAATGAATAGAAGAAGAAGTCTGCAAGGTCTGGCATTACACACTCAGCACCCTCGCGTTCAATTGTTTCAACAATCTGATTGTTTGCAGTCGGATGGAACTTTACAAGGATTTCTCCAACTACACCAACGCGTGGCTTTTTAATAGGCTTAAGAGGAAGCTTATCAAAGTCGTGGATGATTCCCTTAATCAATTTATTGTAGTCATGGTTAGAAACACGCTTAGAGAAAAGGGCTTCTGCGCGGGCATTCCATTTTTCGTAAAGCTGATTTGCGCTGCCCGGCACTGCCTCGTAAGGGCGGGTACGGTAAAGCACGCGCATAAATACATCGCCCACCATAATTGATTTAACAAGATTATCAATCAGAGGGAAATTAATCTTAAAGCCAGGATTCTTTTCAAAGCCTTGGGCAGAAAGTGACAGTACAGGAATGTGGCCCCAGCCGGCATCGTTCAAGGCACGGCGGATAAAGCCGATGTAGTTTGTCGCACGGCAGCCGCCACCAGTTTGAGTAATGATGAGGGCAGTTCTGTCTAAGTCATACTTACCGCTTTCAAGAGCAGAAATCATTTGACCGGCAACGAGAAGTGACGGATAACAAGCGTCGTTGTTTACATATTTAAGACCGGCTTCTACAGCCTTAGGGTCTACGGCATCGAGAACAACAAAGTTGTAGCCGCAGGCAGCAAAGGCCTTTTCCAGAATGCGGAAGTGAATCGGCGACATCTGAGGGCCGATGATTGTATAGTTCTTGCGCATCTCTTCTGTAAAGATTACGCGGTTATAAGCTGAAGATTTAATTACAGGCTTTGTCTTGTTGCGGCGGCGTTCTTTAACGGCTGCAATAAGAGAGCGGATACGGATACGAACCGCACCCAGGTTACTTCCCTCATCAATCTTGATAAGAGTGTACATACGGCTCTTGGCACGCAGGATTTCGTCTACCTGGTCTGCAGTTACGGCGTCGAGACCGCAGCCAAAGCTTGTGAGCTGTACCAGCTCGAGACTTGGCATCTCGCTTACAAACTGAGCGGCACGGTAAAGGCGGTTATGATATACCCACTGGTCGATAATGCGGAGCGGGCGTTCAATATTTCCAAGGTGAGCAACAGAATCTTCTGTAAGAACGGCAAGTCCAAGCCCGTTAATCATCTCCGGAATACCATGGTTAATTTCCGGATCAAGGTGATAAGGACGACCGGCAAGAACAATACCGCTTCCGCCCTTTGTAATGATTTCTTCGAGGGCCTCTTCACCCTTCTGGCGCACATCTGCACGGAATTTTTCCTGCTCAGCCCAGGCCTTGTCTACAGCGGCAAAAATTGCATCGCGGGTAAGACTCGGGAACTTTTTCTGCATCTCTTCGCAAAGACGTTCTGCAAGTGCTTTCTTATCATAAATAGGAAGGAATGGGTCCATGTAAGTAACTGTCGGATCCTGGCGAAGCTCGTCTACGTTGTTGCGCAGAACTTCCGGATAACTTGTTACGATAGGACAGTTATAGTGGTTACCGGCACCTGCATCTTCCTGGTGCTCATAAGGTGCACAAGGATAGAAAATAAATTTAACGCCACGCTGCAAAAGTGAAACCACATGTCCATGGCTGATTTTTCCAGGGTAGCAGACAGATTCAGAAGGAATTGTTTCAAGACCTTTTTCGTAAACATTACGGCTTGAACGCTGGCTCAAAATTACGCGGAAGCCAAGCTCGTTAAAGAAAGTAAACCACATCGGGTAGTTCTCATACATATTGAGGACTCGCGGAATACCAACGTCTCCCATTGGAGCATCTTCCGGCTTACGAGGCACGTAGCTGAAAAGTCTCTTGTATTTCCATTCAAAAAGATTTGGTAATGGACCTGCGTCATCGTCATCAAGTCCGGTATTCTTTTTGTTGCTTGCGTCAATTACATTACCTTCAAGCTCGGCACCCTTTTCGCAGCGGTTACCTGTAATGAAGGTGCGTTTTTCGTCTCCGGTTGAGAAGGTATTAATAGTAAGAAGACAGTTATTCTGGCACTTACCGCAGCGGCGGAGCTCAAGGTCTACGTGGAAGTTTTCCAGCTGCTCGAGAGTTGCAATGCCAGAACGAACATCATGAACTGTATCTTCCGGCTCGCCAGGCTTTGGCATCATAAGATCCTGCCACTGGTCGTAAGCAATAAGGGCAGAACCATAAGCACCCATAAGGCCGGCAACATCCGGGCGATAAACCTGAACACCTGCAATTTTTTCAAAGGCACGGAGAATGGCATCATTAAAGAAGGTACCACCCTGAACTACTACCTTTTCACCTATGTCGCTTGCCTTGCGAAGTTTGATTACTTTGAAGAGGGCATTTTTGATTACAGAATAAGAAAGACCTGCAGCGATATCTGCAACCGAAGCGCCTTCCTTCTGAGCCTGCTTTACGCGGCTGTTCATAAATACTGTACAACGGGAACCGAGGTCTACAGGCTTCTGAGCCATCAGGGCAATTTTTCCGAACTCTTTTACGTCCATGCCCATTGTATTGGCAAAGTTATCGAGGAAGGAACCGCAACCAGAAGAGCAGGCTTCGTTCAGCTGGATACTTACAATAGCGCCGTCCTTCATGCGGAGGCACTTCATATCCTGACCGCCGATGTCGAGCAGGAACTCAACACCAGGAACAAAGAAGTTAGCGGCACGGAAGTGAGTGATTGTTTCTACCTCACCGGAGTCTACGCCAAGTGCTGCCTGGAAAAGTGCTTCACCATAACCGGTAGAAACTGCACGGGCAATATAAACATCTTCTGGAAGCTGGGCATACAAGTCCTTAAGAACCTGAACTGCAAGCTCAACCGGATTACCCTGATTGTGAGCATAAAAGTCCCAGATAATACGGCCGTCTTTGTCTATCAAACAAGCCTTAGTTGTTGTAGAACCGGAATCAAGACCAAGGAAAACAGGTCCGTGAGTCTTTTTCAAGTCACCGCGTTTAGCCTTCTGCTCGGAATGGCGAACCTGGAACTCATCCAGCTCAGCCTGATTTTTGAAGAGCGGTTCAAGGCGCTGAACCTCAGAAAGCTCAGCACCAACAAGATTTTTAAGGTTTTCGCGGAACTCGGTGATTGTCGGGAACTTGAATTCGCCCCCTTCGAGTGCCTCAGGGGCCGAATTAAATTTTCGTTCCGCACCAAAGGCACAGCCCGAAGCCACAAAGAGCTGCGAATCTTCCGGAACTATAATTTCATCATCTTTAAGCTTAAGAGTTTCAATAAATCGCTGGCGCAGCTGGTCCAAAAAGTGAAGCGGTCCGCCGAGGAAGGCAACATGACCGCGAATAGGCTTACCACAGGCAAGCCCCGAAATTGTCTGGCTGACAACAGCCTGGAAAATAGAAGCCGCAATATCCTCGCGGCGGGCGCCTTCGTTAATCAAAGGCTGAATATCAGTTTTGGCAAATACACCACAGCGGGCCGCAATCGGGTAAATCTGCTGCATACCTTTTGCAAGCTCATTCAATCCCATAGCGTCAGTTTCAAGCAGGGCTGCCATCTGGTCAATAAAGGCACCAGTACCACCGGCACAGGTACCGTTCATGCGCTGCTCTACACCGCCGCGGAAATAGGTAATCTTGGCATCTTCACCGCCAAGCTCAATTACAACATCAGTCTGAGGGATCAGTTTTTTTACAGAAGTAGTGGCCGCAATAACTTCCTGAATAAAAGGAATATTAAGCCACTGGGAAACAGAAAGACCACCCGAACCGGTTACCTTTGCGGTAATTGTACGAGCCGCGCCGCCTTCAACATTAGACTCCAGAAAATCCAGAGCCTTGTTTACAACAGCAATAATTGTCGAACGAATATCTGCCCGGTGACGCTGATAGTCGCCGTAAATCAGTTTATCATCATCATCTAAAACCGCAACCTTTACAGTTGTAGAACCAACATCTATACCAAGCCTTATCGGCAGTAAAGTCTTTTCACTCATACAATAGATTTTAACGGTTATCCCCTACTTAGTCAAACCGACAAATATTTCCCTGATTTTTGTAGTAAAATCCGCAGTGTCGGTCCTGAGTTTAAGCAGGAAGGAATTATCTTCGAGCGGGCCAATAACCTCATCCAGCTCTTTTTCACTGCGATAAACCATATTGCGGTAATAATCGGTATAATCCTTTTCGCGGGATTTCAGCGAAGCATTGTAAATATCATAAGCCACAATAGAAACGTCATCTGTAATATTGCGGTATAAATCTACAGAGAAGTCTTCAATCGGACGGGAATAAAGCTGTTCAAGAAGATAAAGTGCATAACGAACCTTGTACTGCTCGTAAGCACAATCACAAAGCTTATAAAACTGATGTACAGCCTCCCAGTTATTTACAGTTCCGTTTTTAATTGCATCAAAAAGCTCGCGAACCTTTTCAGAAGGAATAATCTGGCCACCGACATTTTCCCATTCAGTATAAAGCGGCAGCTTACGGATACGCTGTACCAGATCCAGAGTAAGCATTTCCTGATTCAAATCCTGACAGAAGTTCATAAGAGTACGGGTCGCAAAATACTTTACAATCTTTCGATACATTTTATAGGCCTGAACCGGCTTATAAATCACCGCGCCAAACTTTTTCTGACAGATCGGGTCCTCAAGTGTAAATTCTGCATCCGCATTTTGATGTAGAAAATCCTTCGCTGCCTGATACTGCTCTTCAGCAGTAGTTTTTCCTTCCATATAATCGCTATATTCGCTGTCACCTGTTTTCAGATACCCAGCCGTAAGCCCGATTATGCGGTCAAGAGCGCTCATAATCTCCTGCATTGTATCCGGAGCAAGCGGGTCAGTTTCTATAACCTGAACCTTCTTAAAGCGTTTGTCGCGTTTAAGAAATTTATCTTTATTTCTGGTGATGGCAAACATATCATACATAAACCACCAGGCAGGAATAATGCTGATTTTTGAATTACCGTTATTTCCAGGCGCAACCAGGGCAAAAGGATACGGAATATCAAGCTCATACTGATAGCTTCCTTTAGAAACAAGTACAAAAGAGGCAAAGCGGGAGTTATGCTTAAAGTCGCTGCAGAGTCCCGGCCAGAAGCCTCGTTTTGCAAAAATTTCACCATCTGGAGAACGGCTGTTATGATTACTTCCGATTGTTGCACCGGCCGCAATATTGCTCTGGCCCATAACCGTTGTTGCAATGAGGAAGGAAGAGTTATGATGCTGTTCATGGAAAGGATAAATCAGGTTATTTAAGATTTCGCAGCAGGAAACAGTTGAGTTATCTCCAAGAACTGAGTTCAAAACACGGGCACCGTATTTTACCTGACAGTTTCGGCCAAGCACGAAACGAACGGCAATTGCCTGATAGAAAACCTTACAGCCATAGCCCATAATACCGTTTACCATTTCAACACCCTCACCAATCTGCGAGGTTTCATCTTCAGAAGAAAGCACGGTAATATTTTTAAGCTTAAAAGCACCCTTGATATAGGCAGCCTGGCCAATTTTTGCATCCTTAATGATACTTACATTTTTTATGACCGCATCGTCACCAACAATTCCGTAAGTATCCAGCTCACGCGAAGTTCCCGCTTCTGTAAGCTCAACAAAACGCTTCAAAAGCTCCGGGTCATCGCGGTAATGAGACCAGATATAGGCATCGGCAGGAATCAAATCTTCAAAAGGCAGAATCTTACGGCCTTCATTTTCGTTTGCGACACCAATCCAGATTCGGTGTTCTTCCGGCTCTCCTTTTTTCAAAATACCATTACCAAACTTTGCATGGCAGGTACAGCTCATTTCATTGATATTGAAGAGAATTACCCGGTCGCCAAGGCGGTAATTATCCAGATAAAAAACATTTCTGATTACACAGAGGTCTCCGGTAACTATATTGCTCAGTTTTGAACGTCTTATACCGCAGCCCAGCCGCAGGTCATTATATTTGAGAACAAGCTTCTGAACTTTACCAAGAACTATGTATCCGGAAAAGAAAGAAAGATGTATTAAAGAAGGATCAAAGCCGTTTTCAGAATCATCAACATAAAAATTACTCCAGGTCGGATCTTCATTATGATTCAGATTTTTTTCAAGCACCTCAATTTCGGCGGGAGTAAGATGACGTTTATTTTTTAATAATTCAGCAGGAACATCTATTGCGGAATAATCTGCAGGATTTTCTATTTTTACCATAACTTATAGTTTAACCTATAATGCGAAAGTGAGCAATAAACATTTTTATCACCACACGGATTTGGATTTTGCTAACGCAAAATCTGTTTTATTTGTTCTTTAATTACAGAACCCAAAAACAGAAACAGCGTTAGCTGTTTCCAAATCCGTGTGACAATATATTTGTTTTTGTGTTATTATAATTTAATATGTTTGGAAAAAGATTTTTTATTCCACTTATAATAATTTTCCTCACCGTCCCCCTTTCCGCAACCCCGGCGACACAGGTACAGGAATACACCCTCGAAAACGGCATGCAGGTTTTTCTTCTGGAAGATTCCAGCGACGCACAGGTTCATATTGAATACACCTGCCGCGCCGGCTTTTCTTCGCAGACCCAGAGCACAAACGGCTTTTTCAAGCTTTACACAAGGCTGATTCAGGCCGCAAATCCAAAGTTAAACTTTACAGAAGTCCTCTGCAATGCAGATTCCTCGCGATATTTAATAGAAGCAAGTCCCTCACAGGTAAATGACCTGCTTTATGCTCTTTCAGACGCAGTTTTTTCACCTGATTTTTCAGATGAACTGCTAAAAAATCAATTAAACGAACTCAAAAAAGAAGTAAATGATAATAAAGACACCATGTCCGTTTACATAAATGCCGCCATCGATTCCCGTGTTTTTTCCGCCGCCCCCTGGAAGCACGACTCAGGAATCTACCCGCCGGTATTCAAAAAAACAACCGAAAAAACAGCGCGCAGCGTAATCCGCCAGATAAGCGAACAGTGGTACACCCCCCAGAACAGCGCAATCTTTATCTGCGGCAACATAAATGCCGAACGCACCCTGCTTATGCTGAAAAACAGCTTCGGTCGTTTTTATTCAAGCTTCAGAACACCCGTAGAAAAACCCGCCGCCCCTGTAAATCATCAGCGCAAGTTTGTACTCCACTCAAGCGAAATTTCCCCAGACCTTACCCAGCTTGTAATTCAATATACACTGCTTGATATGGAAGAAAGCGATCTTCTTTCTCTGGCGCTGGGCTACGAAGGCTCTCTTTTTAAGCAGCAGCTTTTGAGTTTTCCAGAACTTAACATTCCGGGAGATGAGTATATCAATGTTTCTTCCGCCCACAAAAAAGACTCTTCCCGCTTGATAATTCAAACCCTTTTGCAGCCCCCGGAAGATAAAAAAGCAGCCGCCGCCACAAACTCTTTTGAACAGACAGAGCTTTTTCTCAAACAGCTGCCTCTCATTCCTCAGCTTTTACACCCGCAGGAATTTGAATACGCAAAAAATCAGCTTGAATATAGTCTTCAGCGAACCGCAGATCTTCCATCCGCCCTTATGCAGACCCTTTTTGAATTCTGGGCGCTTCAACCCTATAATCAAAATGATGAAGTTGATTTAGGCGACTATAATTCACAAACCACCCGAGACCTTATGAACCGCCCTCAAAAGCTCCGCGCAAAGGAACTTGCACAATGTCTGCTTCAGCTGCAGAGCGAAGAACCTTTTATTTTTGTAATCATCAACAGCAAGGATTACAAAGCAAACAAAAAAGCCTATACCGCCGCCGGCTTCGAAGAAATCAATGAAAAAAACGCTTCCTGGTACCTCCAGCAGATTTTTAAAGATTCTCTCAAGGAAGCCGAAAGCGAAAATTCCCTTAAGCTCTACACCACTCAAGCTCTTACCGACGATAACAGCTATTATCAAAAAAACTCAGATTCCATCTCTACATTTACCCTTTCAAATGGAATTCCGGTTTACACAAAAACAAATCCCCTTTCTTCACAAAGCTCGCTCATACTCTCTATAGCAGGCGGAAAACTTATTTCCGCAGATGATAACGGCTTTGAAGAAGTAATGGTAAACCTCACCGCAACCCTAATCCAGAAAAAGCTGATCAATATCCAGTCAGAAGGCCAGCTAACAGGAGCCTTTTACGTAAGCTCCGAAACAGACCTTTCTACCGGAAAAATTATTATAGAATTTGATGAAGAAGATACCATTGCCGTTTTAAAAGCAGTTTATCAGGCAATCGTTTACGGCGAAATTGCGCCCGCCGATGCAGACAGGGCAGTTTCTGCCCGTAAATACAAAAAACGTCTGGAAAACGGAACCGCCGCAAACCAGCTCTACAGCGAATTCATAAAGAAAATAGAAGCAGCAAAGCTCCCGGCACAAAAAGCGCCCCTTTCCTCAATTTTTGATACAGAAAACGAAATCCTGCTCGAAACAGATTACACAAAGATTCTTTCCGCTTACCCGGCAATGCTCAATGCAAACCGCTATTCAATAATAGTCTGCGGAGCCCTTCACCCTTCACTTAATTCAACTCTGGAAGAAAGTCTCGGAAAGCTTGCTCCCCAGCTCTCAAAATCCCAGGGCCAGCCGGCACAAAGCACAGACACTCTTTCAAACTTTTCTCCGGATCTCTCCGCCGCAAAAAATCTGCAGGTAAAAATCCGCCACACCTTCCTCACAGATATTCCCGCAGAAAAAGCCGGACCTCAGCCGGCCGTTCTCATCCCAACAACAGAATTCTTAGACCCGGTAATTTACGTAAATAACGCTCCACAGCAGGGAACAAAGGAAGCAGCCCTTTACAATGCAGTATTAAACTATATTAGCTGCCAGCTCGAACAAACAAATCCCGTAACAGTCGATTTTCCTAAAAACAGCCTCAATTTTGGCAGTCTGATAATTCAGAATGTTTCTCATACCCGCGAAATGGACGCCCAATACAAAAGCATCCTTCAAAATACTAAAAATCAACTGCTCCAGCTTCAGGCAAACGAAACAATCCGGATAATTAAAAACCTCTGGATACAAAAACAGCTTGCCCAAACCAATTCAAACACCGGCACCGCCCTACTGCTGCAAAAAGGACTGGAACTCTTTTCCGAAAATCCAAACCCTGCCTGGTATCTTCAGGAATACAACTACATTCAGACAGCCACCCTGCAGGATTATCTCGAAATCCTCGAATATTTCCCTCTGATTCCACCGGCAAGAATTTATTCAGTTGATTCAAAGAAGTAATAATTCCACAATAAGTCCAAGGGATATTCAATACCACCATGTCACAGCGAAGCTTCTTCATTATGACATGCCGTATTACAGCCCAAGGAGTTATTATGATTTATGGATACATCAGAGTAAGCACAGACAAACAAACAGTAGAAAACCAGAGATTTGAAATCAACCGCTTTCTCAAAAAAACAGGATTAAAGGTTGATTCCTGGATCGAAGAAACAATCAGCGGAACCGTTTCGCCCAAAAAGCGTAATTTAGGCAAGCTGATTAACAAAACTAAACGGGGCGACATAATAATCTGCTCCGAGCTTTCGCGACTCGGCCGTAACATGTTTATGATAATGTCGATTCTGAACATTCTTATGGAAAACGGCGTAATCATTTATACCGTCAAAGAGCGCTATAAACTGGGAGAAGACCTCACCAGCAAAGTACTCGCCTTCGCCTTCAGCATATCCGCCGAAATAGAACGTTCCCTTATTTCCCAGCGCACAAAAGAAGCCCTCCGCCGCAAAAAAGCCGAAGGCGTAAAACTCGGCCGCCCCAAAGGCAAACTCAACGCCAAGCACAAGCTGTCCGGCTGCGAATACAAAATCCGCATGATGCTGCACGAAGGCTACCCCAAAAACCTCATCAGCAAACAGCTCAACGTCTCACCTTCTACCCTTTATTTATATTTGAAAAAACACGACATACGCCTGTAAAGCTTTTCCGAAAAAAAGGGAGGATTTTTTCAAATGAAAAAAATCGTAGCATTAGGTGCTATTGCTGCACTCGCATGTGGAATGGCTTTCGCAGACGAACCAGCAATTGATATCAAAGTTGCAGAATTTTCTGGAAATGCACAGGTAAAATGGGGTGTAGATCTCGATGCTGGTCAGCATGGTTTCGACAACAGCACTGAATCTAAACTCAAAGTTAACCTTTGGAATGAAGGAACAAAAGAAACTACTGCTGATGATGGCAATGGTTTTATGTGGGCTGAAATCCAGGTTAAAGGAAAAGCAGCAAATATTGAAAATGGTGCTTTGAAAGATGGTACAGCTTCTCTCGAGAAGGCAACCCTTCACATTGGTGAAAACTTCTATGTAAACATCAAGAGTGGAGATCTTAAAGTTGGTGAATACAAGCCAGATACAGCTATCCATGGTGATTACGCTTACTTAGCTAACAAAGGCTGGGATTGGGATCAGGGTATTGAAGCAGGATGGGATGCATCAGCATTCAAGTTCTCTCTCGGATTCCGCTCAATGGCAGCTAAAAAGACAAAGTACACAAGTGCTTACGGCTTCAAGCTCGCTGCAGAACTTAAAGACGGCGACGATGCTCTCGTACCAGGTCTTTCTGCTGTAGCTGGTTTCGGTATGAACCTCAGCACAGACTATAAAGATTGTGCAGATCCAACTGTAAAGATGCCAGATGACTTCACTAAAGAAGGAAAACCAGTTGAAGCTGGTAAAGATAACGTAGCAGATCACGCTGCTGCAATCCTCAGCTGGGATTCTCCAGCTAAGAATACAGACCATTCTGTAATGACATTGGATAAGAAACCTTTGAAGAATGCTCATGATATGTATTATGGAATCAAGGCTGCTTACAAGCTTTCTATCGATGATACATTGTATGTAAAGCCATCTGTAGGTTTCGCTGGTCGCTATGTAACAGCAACTAAAGACAAGGGAACTTTTGGTCTTGCAGAAGATAAGGCTTATACTTTCAATGATAATGACCTCGCATTTGGCGTACTCTTCGGATGGGGTGCTCAGGCTGATGCTAACGCAGGTGTTCCATTCCTCGATGCAGACTCAGCTAAGAAAGTTACTCCTGGTGTAAGCGTTGCTGCTTATATTCCACTTCCATCAACATCAACAACTGGAGATAAGAAGACTGTAACTTACGGTGCACTCAAGACATTGATTGTTCCATCTATCTACTCTGGTGACATCGAAGCTGGTCCTGGAAAACTCACAGCTGCTGCTTACTCTGAAATTGGTCTCTACAGCTACATCGAAAACGCTTCTGACAAGGATAAGACAGAAGGTAACACAAGAACTGTAAAGGGATCTGCTATGAAGAGTGAAACATTCGCATTCGCTCTCGCAGCTGGTGTAAAATATGCTGTAACACTCGACAACGATGCAACAGTAACTCCAAAGGCTGGCTTCCGCTATGTAAACGGTGCTTACATTGGAAACAAGCTCCCTGGAACTGCTTCAGACATCTTCAAGACAGGTCTTGGTCTCCAGTCAAAGGCTGTAAAGGATGCTGCTAAGGATAAGACATATGCTGCAGACTTCTTCAACCTCAAGATTGGTTGTGATTTTGCTGGATTCATCAACAACACAACATTCTCTGTAAACTACAACTCTGCTAACCTCCTCAACGCAATTGGTACAGAAGATACAGACCCAACTTACGTAAAGGACACAAAGTACTACAACGTAAAAGCTGGTCAGCTTGATGTTGGTTGTAAGATTTCCCTCTAATTTGAACACCTAGTTCTAATTAGT
>CAMNGG010000391.1 GCA_946537975.1 uncultured Treponema sp.
TAACGTAATCTGCGAGTTTGATAGCAGCTTGCTGCGTACAAACTCGGTAGTGAGCGTAGCGAACGAAAAAATCCTTGGGCATAAGCCCACTGTTACCCCGAACTTAGGGAGCGACGGCTGTAAGCCGTCAAAATGCTCCAGTGGAGCATTTTGAGTGAGTCTCCGAGCAGCTGTGCTGCGAAGGTGTAGGGGTCTAGATGCTGAAACAAGTTCAGTATGATGAGAAAAGACTGTCGGAAAACCGGCAGTCTTTTTTTTGTTTTAGGAAGTCTCTGTGTGATATTTTGATTTCAATGATGGAAAAAGTGCTTTATTTGCCGACTTAACAAGAATATTTGAATGTTAAGTCGGACAAAAAACCGTATCCAGGGTGCGTAAGAATTGAAGATTGCCGACTTAACCAGAATATTTGAACGTTAAGTCGGGCAAAAAACTGTATCCAGGATGTGTAAGACTTGTAAATTTCCGACTTAACGAAGCTGTTTTCTTGTTGAGTCGGACAAGTTAGTGCCGTTTTTGGAGAAAAAGAGTTTTTTCAAGTGAAAGACTCCGACTTAACAATGATTTTTCCTAGTTAAGTCGGAACTTTCCATGAAACGGAGAGATTATCAGATTAAGTCAAATAATGACATCAGCATGACGAGAAAAGACTGTCGGAAAACCGGCAGTCTTTTTTTATGCAGAAAAATCCATGATATGGGGGCTTTATCAGTTTGAACCAGATTCTCAGGAAGAAATAGCTGGAACAAAGGATTTCATGGCGTTATAAGAGAATGAATTTGTATTATAATGGTAGAAGAGGACAGGTATGACAACTGTCAATTTTTTGGATGGGCGTCAAACCATTTGATTTTTTGTGTAAAAATATATTTTACGTGAAAAAGAAATAGTTCTTTGTAAAATACATGTAAATGGAAACAAGAAAAGAAAGCTGAATGCAAGTTTTTGGGTAATTTTACGTGTGTTTTCTCGAAAATAACCTGATTTACACGTAATTATAAAATAAATATGCTTCTCACACGCAATTTCTGTACAAAAATTACGTGTGTTTTTTCAAAAATCTCCTGAGCTTCACGTAAACTCTAAACAAATAAGCTGTCCAAAAGTACTTTTTACAAAAGCTTTACGTGTGGATTTGCAAAATATTCTGCACCTTCACGTAAATATCAGTGAAACTACTATTCACTGACAAATGTTTTCAGATTATCAAGCTTTCATGAGTTTTCGAAATTAGTTATCTTCTTCAAAGTTTGACAACAGCCAATTTTGGGGGGGCGCAAAACTTTTACGGCTAAAAAACATTGGAACTCGTTTTTAGCCGTAAACATGCTAGCGGGAAAGGGGTTATGCTCTTCCGGGTGAAGTTCTTCCAGTTGCTACACACTCTTTCGCTGGTAGAGCTAAAAATTGCTTCCTGATTAGCAAGGCTTTCGCTCGTTTCTGTTATAAATAGAAATAAACGACAGTTTGTTCAGACTGGTCACATCTCAGGCAACAATTTTCGAGACGCAGCTTTTCTTAATTCACCAAATCATAACTTCTTTCCGGGATTAGTATTCGAGAGTGATATCTCCGGAAGTTGTGCGGACTGTAATTGTTGAGCCGCCACCGTTGTAGTCCATCTTGTAGTTGTTGCGTGGATTCATACGGTTGTTGTTGAACTTGTCGCGGAAAATGCCCGAAGTGCAGGAAACGTCCATAGAAAACTTTGCGCGCATTGGGAGATAGATTTCTACATCACCGCTTGTAGAATTGACAGAAGAGCTTGCAGCTGGCGAATTAACAAAATCCAGAGTAATATTTCCACTTGTGCTTTCAGCATCAAAGTAATCACAATCAAATTTCTTTACATATATCGAACCGCTTGAAGTGTGGAACAGTGCGTATTCACTTGCAAAATCAATTGATTTAATATCTCCGCTGCTGGCCTGAAGACTTCCGCTTCCACCAGTAAATTTTTCTACAGTTATGTCTCCGCTTGAAGCGCGAACTGAAAGTTCATCTGCATCAACGTTGTATAGCTCGATATCACCGCTGCTTGCTTCAACCTTAAGTTCATCTGCAAAAAGACCTTTTGAGGAAGAAATATCTCCGCTTGAGGAATGTAGTGTAATTAAAGATTTTGCAGAAAGCGCTCGTTCTACATTTATTTCTCCACTACTTGTTTTTATACTGATTTCATCAAAATCTTTTTTCTGAGGAACATAAAGAATTACAGTGCATCTTGTTCCAGTTGGATTTTTAGCAATATCAATAAAAGCAAAGTTCTTTTTTACACTGTCAATATAAAGAGTAGAACCAGAAACAGAAACCTCAGGGGAATACTTTTTGTAGTTTGAATAAATTTCAACTTCTATAGCAGAATTATCGTAGGTTTCTTTGACGATAATGTTTTCCCAGGATAAATTGACCTCGATATTGTCGATGGCATTTGCACCGAAGTCTTCTTTTTTTAAGAGATTTGGAAGTGCAAAGAGTCCTGTAGTAAGTGATATGAAAATAATTAGTGTAATCAGTTTTTTCATTTTATACCTCTTAGTAGTTTAACACCTGAAGAAGGATGATATGTTACTTTAATATATCAATTAAGTAATTTTTTGTGTATATTTAGATTATGAAGAATAAGAAAAACAACGAGCTTGCAGTATGCGGTTTTGCGACTGTAAAGAAGCTCGAAAAAAATCATCCGGAGAAGATTACCCGCCTTTATTTTACAGAAGAGGTTGCTCCTAAGTTTGGCGGTCTTTGCAAGAAGCTTGCCAAGGTTCACGGCATTTATAATCAAAAGCCGGCTGCGGACCTTGAGAAATTGAGCGGCACGGTACATCACCAGGGTGTTGTTGCTATGATTGAAGCGCCGCAAATTGAACCTCTGGATTCTGATATTACCGACGGCTGGATTGAGCGCGGCGAGAGTGCTGTACTTTTAGACCGGATAGGCAACGCTAACAACTTTGGTGCAATTGTGCGAAGTGCCGCATTTTTTGGAATAAAAAATATTGTGATTCCCCTGGACGAAGCACAGAGCTCTATTACTACCAGCAGCTACCGTGTGGCTGAGGGCGGAATGGAATATGTAAATATTTACAGTGTGCAGTCCAGCGCAAGGCTGCTGGAAGCCCTGGCAGGAAAAATGCTGCGGGTTGGAACTGATTTGTCTGCAAAAAAATCTGTAGACTTTTTAAGCTCTCCTGCTGCCCGTAAAAAGCCGGCCCTGATTGTTCTTGGAAATGAGGAGCATGGAATCAGTGAAGTAGTCCGCAAAAACTGCGACGAGCTGGTGATTATTCCCTGGGGCGGCATGAAGGCCGGTGCGGCCGAAAGTCTTGTAGACAGCCTCAATGTTGCACAGGCGGCCTCGGTGATTTTTTACGAGCTCACAAAATAGCCGGGGCGTTGCGGGGGTGGCGAACTCCCGCTGGGTGGGTAGCCGAAAACGCCGCAGGCGGTTGAGGCGCAGGGCGGGGCTCCGCCCTCCTTTGTTAATTGCAACTAACTATCCATTAAACAATAAATCTGCTATAATCTGAATTGTAAAAGTATTAAAAAATAAATGGAGTTTTTTATGAAGAATTATTTTGATTTAACCGGTCAGGTTGCGGTTGTAACCGGCTGTTCTACAGGCCTTGGTGTTCAGATGGCTAAGGCTCTTGCTAATCAGGGTGCAAAGATTGTTGCTATTGCACGTCGTAAGGAATTGATTGATGCTGTTGCTAAAGAGATTGCAGATACATACAAGGTTGAGGCTATTGGCATTCAGTGCGATATTACAGACACTGCCCGCGTAAATGCTGTAATCGACGAAATTATGGCAAAGTATGGTCGCATCGACATTCTTATTAACAATGCCGGTACAGGTGCTGTTGCTCCCGCAGAGGACATTACAGACGACCAGTTCTACAACGAAATCAATATTGATATGTTCGGTTCTTTCCGCATGGCCCGCGCTATTGCAAAAAAGGCTATGATTCCTGCTAAGTACGGCCGCATTATCAACATTGCTTCAATGTACGGAATGGTTGGAAATAAGGTAGCTCCTTGTTCACCTTATCATGCAGCAAAGGGTGGTGTTGTAAACATGACTCGTGGTCTTGCAAGTGAATGGGGAAAATATAACATTAACGTAAACGCAATCTGCCCGGGTTATTTCTACAGCCCTCTTACAAAGGAAACTCTGGATTCAGATTTCTTCCAGCAGAATGCACAAACTATGATTCCTCTCAGCCGTTACGGCAACGAGGGAGAGCTCGATACTGCAGCTCTCTTCCTCGCAAGCCCGGCTTCAAGTTATGTTACAGGCGTTATTCTGCCTGTTGATGGCGGTTACACTGCGATGTAGCCTACAATCGAAGAACCGTTAAAAAATGGGCTGCGAGAGCGGGCCATTTTAGGTTCATCGAAAGAACGGCTCAGAGGCAAGCTGTGCTTGCCGACTAAAACAGAGATGTCTTAATTTCATCCTTATCGGCAAAAGGTCCGGCCATCGGCTTTTTGCCGCGTTTTTTTCCAAAGAAATCTGTATCAAAAATAATCGGACTTCCGTCAGGATTTTCGTAAGCCTGTTCTGGCTCAAAGGCTGGGGCAATATCTTCGGTACGCATAAGAACGCAGCTTGTTTTTACTAAATCATAAACATTTGTCTTAAGCCAGATTTTTCCACCTTTTTCTTCATAGCCGATTGTAACAGGGCTGGCACTGTCAACATAAGCATCGCTTTCCTTCTTCATCGGTTTTGCTCCGTTGAAGTAAAGGTTACCGCATGCCCATACTGGAAGCTCGCTATAATAACGATCGGTAGTTTGCGAACCCATTCCGCAGTAGCCCTTGAACTGGGCATCCCATTCTTCGAAAGTAGGGTAGTTGTTGTAAGGAAGAGTACCCGCAACAAAGTTTGAATCATCCCAATCGTTGAAAGCATTTTCCTGCATACGGGCTGCAAACTCAGGGCAGATTTCCTGTTGGATGAAAATGTTATTGTAGAACTTACAGTCGCCGTGCAGAATTGTCATAAAGCCCGCAACCTCTGTTCTGTGGTGCATATGATATGGAGTGTAGCGAGGTGAAGGGCGGTGAGGAGCTCCGTTGTTACAGCCGCGGCCAACTGCGGTAAAGCTTCCAGCAATAATATTGTGAACACAGGCCACACCCTGGGTAGCAAGCTTAAGTGCGCGAGGTGAAAGGAAGATGTTGTTATCAACCAGAGTTGGTCCGTGCGAAACTTCAATAAAGAGGTCTTCTGCAACTTCGGCAACAATGTTCTTTCCCGGGCGGCGTGGCGGGCAGTTGTCGTGGAAGAAGTTCTGAGTTACGCGGGTTCCCTGTGCCTGCCAGTCCAGCCAGATTCCGCGGGTACAGTGGTGAATGTGGTTGCGGCGGTAAATACAGTCGATTGCGGCATGCATTTTAATTCCTCCGATTTCTGCTCCCGCAAGATTCTGTTTGTTGTTGATGTGGTGAATGTGGTTATCTTCAATCAGAGAGAAGACTCCGCCAAGATGTCCTACAATACCTGTCTGGCCGCAGTCGTGAATATTACAGCGGCGCACAATGTGTGAGCCGATGTTTTCCTTTGACCAGCCTTCAACCTGGGCCTGACAGATACAGTCACGTTCTGTCTGAGTTCCGTCCTTGTATTTTGTCTTGAGCCATTTGTTGTCGTTGTTAGGCTGCTTGTATTTTCCAAGAGAGATTCCCGAGCACTTTGATTCGTAAACTTCACAGTCTTCGATAATCCAGCCCTTTGACCAGTGTGGGCCAATCATACCTTCCTGGTAGGCAGTTGGAGGAGCCCACTGGGTTGCGGCCTGAGAAACTGTAAATCCGCTCAAGGTAATGTAACCAACGCCTTCCTTCTGTGGGTAGAAGCAGTTTCGGCGCACGCTGATTTCTACATTTTCTTTGTTAGGATCTTTGCCAAGGAAGTTTGCGTAGAAGACAGTTTCATCAGTTTTCTTGTCCTGTTCAGTAAACCACTTGTAGCGGGAAGCTTGAGTATCCCATGCAGCTTCGCTCGGCTCTGCTTTTTTTACTTCATCAAGACTCTGAACCTCATACATAGATTTTCCGTTCAAATATACGTCGCCAGTGTGAGCAATAAAATATGCAATAAACCAGTCACCGCTAACCAGAGTTTTGTAAGGATTGTATTTTCCAAAAATTGAGTTTGAAACACGGGCTGTGTAAACGGAACCGTCAACCTTTTTCCAGCCAGTCAAAACTTCAGCACCTGTAATGTGGGCAGCAAGAGGCTTTGCAGAGCGATAAACAATTGGAGCTCCTTCTTTTCCGCCCTTTTTAGGATTTACGTTCTCCCGGTAGATTCCCGGTGCAACAATTACTTCATCGCCCGCAAGAGCAATATCCGCAGCCGCCTGGATCCTGTTAAAAGGCTTTTTTTCAGAGCCATCTCCGCCGGCAGCAGCTGCCGCATTTACATAATATTTCATAAAAACTCCTGATTTTAGTATTTTTGAGTCGAAATTTTAGATATTTCTATCATAAATCATACATCAAATTTTTTTTTTTTGTATAAAAAAGATACTAAATTATTGTAGAAAAATATCTCCTTCAAAATTCTTTTTTGTAACCATATAATTTTTTGTTGTTTTAAAATGGCAGGATTTGGATATCCGTGTTAAAATATTATCAGGTTCTAAACCAAGGAGTTACTAGAATGAAAAGATTAACAATTCTTTCAATTTCGGCTTTATTTGCCGCCTTATTTATTACTGGTTGTGCGTCAAAGCCAAAGGCTGCTGCGGCAGACAGTAAATCAGAATCTAAAAAACGTGTAATTTATGTTTCAGAAAATGGCTTTTCAAAAAATCTTTTTGAAATTGTAACACAAGGAACAGCAGAAAGAGATTCAGCTTTTGCAAAGGCTTCAGAAGCTGAACCTGTAGATTTAATGGCCTTCTTCATCGCTCAAAATGAAACAACTTATGCCCGCTGGTATGAAGTTTATACCTGGGCAGTTGAGAAGGGTTACAAATTTGCAAATCCAGGCCGCGAAGGAAACAACGGAAAAGACGGTGCCGCACCAACAGGTTCAGATCTTCCTGTAACAATGATCAGCTGGCGTGATGCTCTTGTTTGGTGTAATGCGGCAAGTGAGAAAGATGGACTGAAACCGGTTTATAAGTATAACGGCGCAGTTCTCAAAGAAGCAGATTCAGCAAAGGATGGCGAAGGAAAAGCTGAAAACTCAATAATCGATGAAACAGCAAACGGTTATCGCCTTCCTACAGAAGCTGAATGGGAATTCGCAGCTCGTGGTGGAGATCCTGTTTCAGAAAGCTGGAACAATCTTTTCAGTGTGTCAAATACATCTCCAGACCAGGTTGCCTGGTACACAGACAATTCAAACGGAACCGCACATGATGTAAAGACAAAAGCCGCAAATGGTTTTGGTGTATATGATATGAACGGAAATGTCTGGGAATGGTGTTACAATGCCTGGGCAAGCAGTAATCAGCGCCGCATTATGCGTGGTGGTAGTTACAGAAAGCCTGCAGAAAACGTAACAGTTGTTGCAAGAGATTACGCTCCGGTTTCAAGAACTTATGATGATGTAGGCTTCCGTGTAGTAAAATTTGCCCTTTCAATGAGAGACGCAAAATAATTATTCAGAAGGAGGGAGGAGCCCCTCCCTTCGCGCAAGCCCGCTCAGCGGTCTTGCGCTACCCTTCCTCCTAAGGGGGTGCTGGCCGCACCCCCTTAAAATCCCCCATATTACATTTTTCCTATAACAATAAATTCTTGCAAACTCTATTCTTTCTGTTAAAATATAAAGAAGATTAAAAATCGGAGTTTCTTATGCTGAAATTTATTGTAAAATTCTTAAAGGCATTAAACAGCAATTCACATCCGGGTGAAATTGCTCATGCAGTTTGTTTGGGAATGCTCCTCGGTTTTTTACCGAAAGACAACATTTTCTGGTACATAATCACAGTTTTTGTTCTTTTTATGCGAATAAACAAGGGAGCCCTTGTTCTAAGCACTATAGGCTTTACGCTGCTTGCCCCACTTTTTGATTCTATATTTGATAATGTTGGTTACTGGTTCCTTACACTCCCACAGCTGGAGCCGACCTTTGCCTGGCTGCTGGATATTCCTTTTGTAGGCTTTACAAAATTCAATAATACAATTGCTTCCGGTTCGCTCTTGTGCGGACTTGTACTTTATATACCGCTCTATGTAATTGCCCGTCTTTTAGTCTGGCTTATGCGTAACAAGATTGTTCCTGTTTTGCGAAAGACAAAATTTATTGTAGCAATTTCTAAGGTTCCACTCGTAAAGAAAATGGTGGCCATTGCGGCAAAGAAGGACTAAGGGGGCAGAGAAATGAAAAAGATACCATCACTTTTCAGAAAAAAATATACAGCAAAAAAGCTGGAGAAAAAAATCTATAAAAAGCTTTATGTGCCGGAAGATAAAAAATATGTAAAAAGCCTTTTTTCAGAGGTAGAAAAAAAAGGAAAAAAACAGATTCCACTTTATGCAATTCCGGAAGAAAAGCAGGCTCAGCTTGCAAAAAAGGAAATGAAACGCCTTAAGGCACTTGCAAAACAGATAAAGAAGCAGAAGGGACGAATTAATATAGTTCCGCTTCTTGTAACGCTCGCCTTTATTGCGGCAATTCCAATCTGTTTTACAATGTTCAAAAATGTAATTATCAAAAAGGGAATAACAATTGCCTGCGAAAAAATCTTTGAGGCAAAGTGCGACATTCAGAGTGTAGATTTTAAATTGCTGGATTCATCCCTCAAAATCAAAAAGATTGAAATTGCCAACAAAAATGATTATATGAAAAATCTTGTTGATATCGGTTCAATCACTCTTGATTTTGATTTAGGACAGCTTTTGAGAAAACGTTTTGTTGCGGATGAGCTTTCGGTTCTTGATGTAAACAGTGGAACCGAGCGAAAAACTTCCGGAGAGCTGCCGCCCGCAAAGGCCAAAAAAATCAAAAAAGATAAAGCTAAAACCGCAAAAAAAGCGTCAGAATCACAGCTTGGAAAAATGCTTGCAGAAAAAAAGGCAGTAGCCGCAAGCTCGCTTGAAAAAAATATAACCGGATTATTTAATTCACTGAACCCCGAAACTCTTATGCAGAATTTTGCCGCTCAGCTTCAGACACCAGAGGTATCTAAACAGGTTCAGGAGCAGGTACCTCAAATTATTGCTAAGTGGCAGGCTAAGCCGGCAGAAGTTCAGCAGACAGTAGATAACCTTCAGTCTGCGGTAAATGAAATTATTAATTTTGATTATAATTCAGTTCAGAATAATCCGCTTAAAATAAAAGAGTTTATAGAGACACTTGATTCAACCTATAAAAATATTGATAAGGTTAAAAACGAGGCAAACGGAATTCTAAACAGCTTTAATGCAGATATTGCGGATGCTGATGGACTTCGTAAAACTGTACAGAATGCAGTTGCTCACGATATGAATTTTGCCAACTCAGAAATCAATAAAATTAAATCACTTAATATTTCTGATGGTACAAAGCTTATAAGTGGAATGGCAGAAAATGTTGCCTGCGATGTACTTGGGAAATATTATCCTTATGCTCAGAAGGGTGTAAATTATCTTCTTGAATTAAAGACAAAACAGGCAACCCAGCCTAAGAAGGAAAAGGTTAAAAAAGAAAAAACAAAGTACACTGTAAAACGCGCACCTGGACGGGATATTTACTACAGACAGGACAAGGTTCCATCAGTCTGGATTAAAAAGATGGCCGGTTCAGGACCTAACTTCTTTGCTCAGGCAACAGATATTGCAAGTAATCAGGATATCATAAATAAGCCGGCCAAAATTGATTTTAATATGGAGCTTTTTAATCTGCAGCATTCAGCAAAGCTTGTAGTTGATTTCCGTACAAATACAAGTGAGCCTCTGATTCGTGCAGATTATGGCCTTAAAAATCTGCCGCTCGTAATTCCGGCAGAAAAGTTTGGTTCATATCCGGGAGTTCCGGCTTTTGACGCAAAGTGTGCTGTAGATGCCATTCTTAAGATTTTTGATGATGAAGGCTTTGAAATTACCGGAAAGGGGCTGCTTACTGACTTGAAAATTACAACTGTTCCTTTTGAGCCGGAATATGCTTCAAAGATTTATTCAAATGTTATGGGACGCATCAATACGGTTCGTGCCAGCATATCAAGCGGCTTTACAATGTCTGGCGGCCTTAATATGCTGCTTGATTCAGACGCTGATGTTCAGGTGCTTAATTCTTTGAGAAAGGAAATGGAAGCCCAGCTTAACGATATCAAAAATAAGCTGAAGGATGAGCTTACAAAGAAAATCAACGAAGCAAGCGGTGGAGCTCTCGGACAGTTTGGTTCGCTTGATGATATTAAGGCTAAGCTTACCGGTTCGGTAGGACAGGCTAACAGCTACGAAAAGCAGCTTTCACAGAAGCGTGCAGAAGCAGAAAATCAGATGAAGAGTAAGGCCGAAGAAGAGACCAAGAAGGCAGCCCAGCAGGCAACCGAAAATGTAAAGAACGAATTAGGAAATCAGCTTAAGAAGTTCTTCTAATATTTCACAAGCTTCTTCTCTGGTTACTAAAGCCAGATGATTAAAGAATAAGGCAGGGGAGTCCGGATTATCGGGCTCCTCTTTTTTTGCCCCCATAATTCCCCGGCAATAGACCTGGGCTATATGATTTGCACAGGCGCGGCAAATATACAGGTCCGAAAGCTTTGTTGCGGGAGTGATATCTGCAAGGTCAGGAATGTTCAGTTCCAGCCGCAAAAACTCGTGCGTTATTCGCGCGGCTGTCTGGCGGTTAAGTGGCGCGGTGGGATTGCGTTCGTCAGCGTCTTCCAGCCAGCCGCGAAAATGGCCGAAGCGGAGAAGCTCGGGGAGAGTAAGTTGTGTGTCCGGGCTCTTCTTATCAATTCTGAGAGAAAAGAGCTGGCTCACAAACTCGCCCACCGGGATAGCATTTTCAAGTTCGCCTTCGGTCACATTATTCCTCCGCAGCTGTGATTTTCAAAGTGATATTTCCGCAGCCTTCAATTTCTGAGACAGAAAAAACGTCGCTGGCGAAGCTGCCTCTTTCTCCGGTCCATAAATTCTTAAAATTGAAGCCCTTGCTTTCGTAGAAGCTTGAAGGCAGTTTATCACCAAGATATTTTTGAATCAGCTTAAGGTCCACAGAAAAACTGCCGCATTTCTTTTCTTTACTGAGATTGATAAAGGAAAGTGCAAGCGAGCCGTCTGCCAGAGCTTTTGCCAGAATATCCACGCGGTCGCAGTCGGTTATATAAGCCTTGTCCGGACTTGTGACTGGCTCGTCCTTGTCGGCCTTTGTGGCTGTGGTATAAATGCGTTTTGCCTGAAGACCCAGAGGGTCCTGGTTGAGGGCTATAAGGTCTGCGTTTGCAATAATGTTATAAAGTTCATCTCCCTTAGTGACACGGCGCAGGTCCAGGCCCAGCATCAGAGGGGAATTCATCATACACCACATTGTAAAGTGAGTCTGGCTCATCTGTGTTGTCATGTTAGTCATTCCTACCATCAGCATGTCCGGATCGTTCCAGCCCTTGTCCAGGCCTGCGAATTCGTCCATAATTACGGCCTTGTTATACTGTGATGTAACACTCGGGGTTCCTGGATCTGTCCACTCTCCAAAGCCCGGGTCGCCGTCGCGGCCCACGCGGAAGGTAATATCATTTAAGATTCGCCAGGAGTTTCCAACCTTGTAGCCCCAGTTCTGCGGCTGGGTTTTTCCCCATTCGCAGAGGGAAAGAAGGACCTCGTGTCCGGGCTTTGCTTCATTTAAGCCTTCAAGCATTGCGGCATAAGAGCAGAGGGTGTTTTCCTGGCGGCGGTGATTCATGAGGCGAAGCTTGTTGCGGCCAGCTTTCAAAGTGATTTTAATCGGGTCTGAGTTTACGAAGCTTTCAGGAGAATCAGTTTGCGGGAGAAGATTATCATAAAAATATGAGGTCTCTTCGCCGCAACCTGTAGCAACCTGAAGCCATTCGCCGCAGCCGTTCTGGCGGGCTGTAGCGTAGTTTACAAGCAGTTCGTATTCTCCCGTTTCTGGAGCTTCAATATCAAAAACAAGCTCGCTGCTCATAGGGCCAACAGGAGTAGTTCCGGTATTTGTGCCGTCGAAGGTTCCGATTCCGGTTACATAGCCGTCTTTAAGGCTTGCACCCCGGCCTTCAAGAATTCCCTTGTCAGCGTTGAGTAAAATGGAAAAATCACCATTTTTTAACTGAATTTGGCGCAAATTTGGGGCAAAAACGTACTTTGCGTTCTCAGGATTTGAAAAAGTCGCATTATCCCAAAGGTAGTAGCAGTTATCAATTTTGAGGAAATCTACGCCCCAGTCAAGATAAGACCTTGCATCGGTGGCCTCAAAACCGCAGGTTCCCACTTGCGCACCGGCACAGAGATTTGTTCCTATATCATTGTACATTCCAAACTTAAGGTCTTTTGCGTGAACATAGTCGGAAAGGGCACGGAAGCCACTGGGGAACTTTACAGGCTCATTTGCAAGCTTGCCGTCCTCGCGTTCAGATTTATAGCAGCCGTCGTCGAGAACTACATATTTATAACCAAGCTTATCAAGGCCGAGCTCTATGATTTTATCTGCCATGATTATTGTGAGGGCTTCTGTATTTCCGCTTCCAAAAGCATTCCAGCTGTTCCAGCCCATTGCGGGCAGGCGGCCCTTTTTGTTGCCGTCAAAGGCTTTGCCGTTCGCGAAGGAATCAAAGCGGTATTTGTTATCTGATATTTTTGAAGGTTCTGTAGGAATCATAATTACCCCTGATAATTTAGTTAATCGATTAACTAATAATACAATATTTTATTGATAATGCAATTATAAATTTGACTTTAAATATAAATATCAGTATATTTACTAGTAGTATTAATTAGAACTACTAAAAAGCAAAGGCGCGGAATCAGATTATGTCAGATATGAACTTTATAGACAGTTTGAATGATTTTGGACTCACCCGTCAGGAGGGCTCGATTTACTCGGCTCTTTTGAACCATGGAGAGATGACCGGTTATGAGGTTGCAAAGGACACCGGTATTTCGCGCTCGAACGTTTATGCAGGTCTTACCGCTCTTGTAGAAAAGGGAGCGGCCTATCTTGTTCAGGGTGAAGCAACAAAATATCGTCCTGTGGAAATCTCTCGTTTTACAGATAACAGAATCTCAGAATTAAAGAAAACTGCGGTCTGGCTGGAAAAGCATGCACCGCGAAAGGTTATTTCCTGCGACGGTTATATTACAATCATTGGTGCTAAGAATATCAAAAACAAAATCCGCCAGATGCTTTCGGAAACAGAGCTGCGTCTTTATATGATGGCGCCGGCGGATGTGCTTAGCGAATTTGAAGGCGAGCTTTCAGAAATAGTAAAGGCCGGTAAAAAGGTTGTGCTCTTAACCCAGGGCTTTAAACTGAGCGGGGCAAAAATCTACGAAACAAAGCCGGAGCCGGGCCAGCTGCGATTTATTACAGATTCGTCTTATGTTCTTACAGGCGAACTTACCGGCGATGAACACGATACCTGTTTGTATTCCGGACAAAAAAACCTCGTTGAGGTTATGAAGGAAGCATTAAAGGATAGAATTACGCTTTTGAGCGGAAAATAAATACAGTGTCATCCCGAATCTTACAGGGTTGTCATCCCGAACTTGATTCGGGATCTATAAAAAAGACCCTGAAACAAGTTCAGGGTGACACAATGGAGGTTATATGAAAATCGGTATTTTAGGTTATGGTAATCTTGGAAAGGGCGTTGAATGCGCAATCAAACAGAATCCGGACTGTGAACTTACAGCTGTATTTACACGCCGCGACCCGTCAACTGTAAAGATTCTTACAAGCGGAGTTCCTGTTTACAATGTTTCAGAAGTTGAAAAACATAAGGACGAAGTTGATGTTCTTATTATCTGTGGTGGTTCTGCAACGGACCTTCCAAAGCAGACTCCTGAATATGCAAAATATTTTAATGTAATCGACAGTTTTGATACACACGCAAAAATCCCTGAGCACTTTGCAAATGTTGATAAGGTTGCAAAGGACTTCAAGCATACAGCACTCATCAGCTGTGGCTGGGATCCGGGACTTTTCAGCCTGAATCGTCTTTATGCAAACTGCATTCTTCCAAATGGAAAGGACTACACTTTCTGGGGTAAGGGAGTTAGCCAGGGACACTCAGACGCTATCCGCCGCATTGAAGGCGTAAAGGACGGCAAGCAGTATACAATTCCTGTACAGGCTGCTTTGGACGCTGTTCGCTCTGGTTCAAATCCTGATTTGACTACTCGCCAGAAGCACACACGTGAATGCTTTGTTGTAGCGGAAGAAGGTGCTGATAAGGCTCGCATCGAAAAAGAAATTAAAGAGATGCCAAACTACTTTGCTGATTACGACACAACAGTTCACTTTATCAGCGAAGAAGAATTGAAGCGCGACCACTCTGGCATTCCACACGGTGGCTTTGTAATCCGTTCCGGAAAGACCGGCTGGGACAACGAGTTCAACAACGTAATTGAGTACAGCCTCAAGCTCGACTCAAACCCTGCCTTTACATCAAGCGTACTTGTTGCTTATGCACGTGCAGTTTACCGCCTGAACAAAGAAGGCAGCCTTGGCTGTAAGACAGTATTCGATGTAGCACCGGCATACCTGAGCCCACTGAGCGGTGAAGAAATCCGTGCTCACTTGTTATAAAAGGATACCACACGGATTCGATTTTGCTAACGCAAAATCATTTATAAAATAAAAAATAGAAACGACGTTAGTCGTTTCAAATCCGTGTGGCATATTAATATTAGGAGTAAACATGAATTCATTCATAGAAAACGTAAATTTCTTCGAGGGCAATGACCCGGAAAAAATTGCCCAGGAATACGGTACACCGCTTTACGTTTACAACGAGAATATTCTTCGTAACCGTATGGATGCAGTTGCAAAGGTAATTACAAAGTATCCTTATACCGCGAACTATTCCGTAAAGGCAAACACAAACATCCACATTCTTAAGCTTGCTCTTGAAGAAGGTAACAACTGCGATGCAATGAGCGTTGGAGAAATTCAGATGCTGCTTAAGGCCGGTTTTCCAAAGGAACGTATTTTCTTTGTTCCAAACAACGTTAGTGCAGAAGAAATGCAGTTTGCAATTGACCACGGAATTATGACCAGCTGCGACTCTCTGCAGCAGCTTGAGCTTTACGGTTCTCTCAATAAGGGCGGTAAGGTTGCAGTCCGTATCAATCCCGGAGTTGGTGCAGGTCACCACGAAAAGGTAATTACCGGCGGAAAGAAAACTAAGTTTGGAATTTCTGAAGAGTTTATTCCTCAGATTTTTGAAATTGCCGCTAAGTACAATCTTACAATTGCCGGAATCAACCAGCACATTGGTTCGCTTTTTATGGACCCACAGCCTTATCTTGATGCGGTTACTAACATTTTGCGAATTGCCCTTCAGTTTAAGGATCTGGAGTTCATCGATTTTGGCGGCGGCTACGGTATTCCATATCACAAGCTGGATGACGAAAAAGATTTCCCGATGGAAGATTTTAAGAAGCGCCTTGAACCGATTCTCGATGATTTTGTTGTAAAGTACGGACGTGCACCGCTTTTCAAGAGCGAGCCTGGCCGTTTCTGTGTTGCAGAAGGCAGCGTAATTCTTGGCCGGGTTCATGCAGTTAAACACAACAACGGAAAAACTTTTGCCGGAACTGATATAGGAATGAATGTGTTAGTTCGCCCTAGCATGTACGACAGCTGGCATGATATTGAAGTTATCCGCGAAGGAAAAGTTGTTAGTCGTGACTCACTTATGGAACAGACTGTAACAGGAAACATCTGCGAAAGCGGAGATCTTCTTGCAAAAGACCGTCCACTGCCGGAAATGAAGCGCGGCGACCTCGCCTGCGTTCTCGATACCGGTGCTTACGGCTGGTCTATGTGTTCAACCTACAACAGCCGCCCACGCCCTGCAGAAGTTCTTATCTGCAAAGATGGCAGCGTAAAGGTAATCCGCCGCCGCGAGACAATTGAAGATTTGATGAGACTGTTCTAAAATACGGTGGTTGAGTAGGCGAAGCCGTACGGTTCCTGAGCTTGTCGAAGGGTCGAAACCCCCGCAGATGTCTGTAAACAATGTGGTTTCGATACGATGCTTCGCATCGTTTGCATTCAAGGAAATTATTTTCTAGTGCGCTTGCGCGCACTATGCATACACCCGCTTCGCGGTACTCAACCACCGGTAATAGTAGTATGCAAAAAAATTTAACCCAAGGCAGTATTCTAAAAAACATCGTATTTTTCTCTCTGCCATTCCTTCTTTCATATTTTCTGCAAACCCTCTATGGCATGGCAGATCTCTTTCTTGCCGGCCAGTTCAACGGGGCGGCGGTAATTTCTGCGGTGTCTATCGGTAGTCAGGTTATGCATATGCTCACGGTGATTATCGTGGGCCTTGCAATGGGCGGCACGGTTCTGATTGGTCAGGCAGTTGGCGCCCGCGACACAAAACGTACTTCAAAAGTAACAGGCAATACAATCACACTATTTTTAATTTTTTCAGTCCTTGCGACAATCATTCTGCATTCGACCTGCAGCGGAATTGTAAGCCTTGTTTCAACGCCGCCGGAAAGCGTGGACCAGACGGTAGCCTATCTCAAAATCTGCTTTTTCGGAATTCCTTTTATTGTTGCCTACAATGTAATTGCATCAATTTACCGTGGAATGGGCGATTCAAAAAGCCCTATGATTTTTGTAATCATTGCCTGTAGTCTCAACATCATCCTCGACTATATCTTTATGGGCCTGATGGGAATGCAGGCAGAGGGTGCGGCAATTGCAACAGTAATCGCACAGGCGGTTAGTGTAATCATCAGTCTGATTGCGATTGCAAAAAAACGCAGCCTTAAGCTTACAAAAAAGGACCTCAAAATTGACCAGGCCGTTATGAGTGCAATCTTAAAAATCGGCCTTCCGGTTGCCTGTCAGGACGGCTTTATCCAGATTTCTTTTATTGTGATTACGATTATTGCAAACCGCCGCGGAGTAAATGTTGCGGCCGCAGTCGGCATTGTAGAAAAAATCATCTGCTTTTTGTTCCTCATTCCTTCCAGCATGCTTTCCAGCATCAGTGCCATTGCGGCTCAGAATATCGGGGCAGGCTTTCACGACAGAGCCAGAAAAACCTTCTGGGCTGGTACTGCAATCGCCGTTGGAATCGGTGCAATCTTTGCCATTGCCTTCCAGTTTATTTCAGGGCCGGTCATCAGCCTCTTTACCCGCGACGAAATTGTTGTGACTTTTGGTACTCAATATCTGCGCTCCTACGTAACCGACTGCGTGCTCGCAGCCATCCACTTCTGCTTCAGCGGCTATTTCTGCGCAATGGGAAAATCAATTATTTCTTTTATACACAATTCAATTTCAATCATTCTCATTCGTATTCCGGGCGCATACCTCGCCTCAAGACTTTGGCCGGAAACTCTTTTTCCAATGGGGCTTGCGGCGCCTATGGGAAGCTTGCTTTCGGCATTCATTTGCGCGGGTGCATATCTGTATCTGCGTAGGAATGATAAGTGAAGGGCAGCAGACAGTGTTTAAATTACAGCTTCTATTTATTGAGCGTCAGCTTATCAATAGCATCCAGCTCTTCTTTAGAGAAGCTTGTATTTTCAAGAGCCTTGATATTATCCAGAATCTGAGCCGGTCTTGAAGCTCCAATCAAAACAGAAGTTATATCAGAATCTTTCAAAATCCAGGCAAGAGCCATTTCTGCAAGTGTCTGATTTCTTGCAGCGGCAATTTCATTAAGCTTAATCAAAACGTCGCGGTTATCTTCAACATTCTTTTCTTTGAGAAAGCGGCCATCTTTTTTAACACGACTGTCTTCCGGAATATCTTTAAGATAGCGGTCTGTCAAAAGTCCCTGAGCAAGAGGAGAGAAGCAGATGATTCCTTTTCCAAGTTTAGCTGCAGTTGATTTAAGGCCGTTGTTTTCGATTGTTCTGTTGAGAATATTATAAGAATTCTGATTGATGATAAATGGGGTGTGGAGTTCATTTAAAATTGCAGTAGCCTTTTCGAGAGTAGGGCCATCATAATTTGAAAGGCCGGCATAAAGGGCTTTTCCGCTTTTTACAATCTGGTCGAGGGCGCACATTGTTTCTTCGAGCGGAGTTTCCGGATCCATTCTGTGATGATAGAAAATATCAACATAATCCAGACCCATTCGTTCCAGACTCTGATTCAAAGAAGCAATCAGATATTTTCTGCTGCCTCCGTCTCCATAAGGACCGGCCCACATATCGTAGCCTGCTTTTGTAGAAATAATCATTTCGTCGCGGTAAGGCTTAAAATGTTCTTTGAGGATGCGGCCAAAGTTCTTTTCTGCACTTCCTGCTTTTGGACCATAATTGTTTGCAAGATCAAAATGGGTAATTCCGTTATCAAAGGCGGTAAAACACATTTCTTCCATTGTGGAATATTTATCTGTGTCGCCAAAATTGTGCCAGAGACCAAGAGAAACAGCCGGAAGCTTGAGGCCTGAGTTTCCTACTCTGTTATATTTCATTTTCTCGTAGCGTTTTTCGTTTGCTATGTACATAAAAACTCCTTTTATGAGTCCCTTAAGGGAATTAAAAATCTTTGCAATCATTATAACTGAAGAATGATTTTTTGTTGTTAAAATCTTTGTAATATTTTGGAAGGATTTGAGAGGAAAAAGTTATTGTAAACCTATAATTTGTTAATAGGTTTACAATAACTTTTTTATTTGCTATATTCTTTTCTATGAAAAATAAGAATGTATTAAAATTCTCATTCATCGCGCTTTTTGCGGCGATTATTTGTGTCGGTTGTTTTATCAGAATTCCTCTTGGGGTAATTCCGATTGTTTTGCAGAATGTCCTCTGCATTTTGTGCGGTGTGCTTTTGGGGGGCCTGCTTTCTGGTGCTCCAACTGCTTTGTTTTTGCTGGCAGGTTTGATTGGTCTTCCTGTGTATGCAGGTGGAACTAGTGGCCTTGCCGTATGGATGGGACCAACCGGCGGTTTCTTGCCTGGATATCTTCTTGGTGCTATTGCGGCAGGCTTTATTGCCGGTAAGCCTTCTGTTGAGCAGAAAAAAATCACCTGGAAAAATGCACTGCGCGTGAGTCTTGCAATTCTTGCCGGCATGGTGATATTGTACATTCCGGGCGTAATCAGATTTTCTTTCTGGGCTAATGCTGCCGGTAAGGTTCCTGCAGATAAGACTGCTTTTGCTTACACAATGGCTGCCTGTGTAATTCCTTACATTCCGGGTGATCTTTTGAAAACTGTGGTAGCAATTCCTGTAGCCCTCAAGCTGCGCCCGATTCTTGCACAGTATTTATATGAAAATACAGATAAAGATTAATCATTTATCAAAAACCTTTAATACTCTTGCCGGGCCGAAGAAAGCCCTTGATGATGTAAGCCTTGAAATTGCTGAAGGCGAGTGCGTAGTTATCGGCGGTGAAAACGGATCGGGCAAGAGTGTGCTCATGCAGATTATTGCAGGGCTGATGGAAGCCGATAAGGCTTTGGTGAATACGGAGGTTGAGTGCCCGCAAGGCGGGCGTATCGAAACCTTCGTAAACTTATGCGTTCAAATTGATGGCCGCGTAGGTCTCGTTTTTCAGGAAGCTGAAACTCAGATTCTGGGAGAGACTCCTGCAGAAGATATTGCCTTTGGTCCAAAGAATCTTGGCTGGAAAAAAGAAGATGTTCAGGCTGCTGTGCGCCAGGCTCTTGAGCAGACAGGTCTTACAGAAAAAGCTGATTTTCCGGCGCGCTTTTTGTCTGGCGGAGAAAAGCGCCGCCTGGCTGTTGCCTGCATGCTTGCCATGAAGCTGCCGACAATCATTCTTGATGAACCTTACGCCAATCTTGATTTTGGCGGAGTAAAGCAGGTGAATAAACTTATCCGCCAGCTCAAGGCAGAAGGTAAAACTGTAATAATCCTTACCCATGAAATAGAAAAATGTCTTGGTCTTGCAGACCGCTTTGTGGTTCTCTTCCGGGGAAAAAAAGTTTTTGACGGCACTCCGGGAATGGGCTTGCGCCATAACCTGGAAGCCTGGAATATAAGAAATCCTCTGGTTTCTTATGGCCGGGTTGAAGATTTAATCTGGGAGTGAATGGATTGCCACGTCGCTACCGCTCCTCGCAATGACGAATGATTTATGACAAACGAAACTGCATTTTCTTACAAACAAGGTTTTTCTTTTTTACACCGCTGCCCGGCCTGGGTAAAGATTTTACTGCTTCCGAGTATCAGTCTGAGCATTTTTTATCTGCCGCCATATTTTGCTCTTGTACTTATTGCCTTACAAACGTTAGTTAGTTTTGTTCTGCGTTTTACAGTGCGCGAGCAGGCCAGAGAATTAAAGGCAGTTTTTTACTACGCTGTCTTTTTAATTCTTGTAAAAACAATTGGAAGTCTGGCGGCTTCATTTTCAGCAGGCAGTTTGTCATCTTTAGAACTTTCAACTTTCCCACAGACAGTTATCATTTTTCTAATCTCAGAAAAAGAAACCTGGCTGCTCTTATTAAAGCTCTTCTGTATTATTCAGACTGCTTCCCTGATTTTCAAAACTTCTACCTCTCTTCAAATCCGCGAAGGGCTGGAAGCTATGGAGCTTGCAGTACGCAAATGTCTTCATCTTAAGCCTCTTGTTGACGGCAGGCCTAACGCTCCTGTAGCTCAGGCAGTCTCTCTCTTTATATGCTTTATTCCCCAGGTTTCGAAAAACTGGCAGCAGGCAGAACGCGCCTGGAAAGCCCGCGGTGGCCGCAAGTCACTTCGAATGTTTATAGTTCTTCTTCCAGTATTCTTTTCAGTAGGAATGAAACAGGCTTATAATTCTGCCAGAGCGATTTCGGCTCGAACTATAATAATGGCATTTTCTTGAATGGTGAAAACATCATTATAAAATCTGTGAAGGTTGTGGAGTAAACGTGCGTTTAAGGGTACTAAAATCAATAAATATTAAAAAATAGTACCCTGAAACTCCATTTATGTGTTATAATTCTTTATAAGGAGTTATAGCACTTATGTTCAGTAAGGTTTATTCACGCGAAAAATATCTCGCGAGGCTCAGGCCTTTTTATGATTCAGATATTGTAAAAGTCATAACAGGCATCAGACGCTGCGGAAAATCATTTATATTAAAAGCGGTAATTAACGAGCTTTACAAAAAAGGTGTAGAAGAATCCAAAATTATATATCTTCCTTTAGACAAACGTGGATTTAAAAATATAAAAACTGCTGAACAACTTGAATCCAAAATCGAATCATTAATTACAGAAGAAGGATTTCATTATCTTTTTATTGATGAGGTTCAGAATGTAAAGCACTTTGAGAGCGCAGTTCAGGCCTATGCCGAAGAAGGTTTTTCAGTTTTCCTTACTGGTTCAAACTCCTATCTTTTAAGTGATGAGATTACAACAAAGCTTACTGGGCGATATCTTTCTTTTGAAACTTTTCCTTTGGATTTTTATGAATTCCTTGAAATGAAAAAATTCTTCAATCTTATAATTGATTCAGACCTTGAAAAGGAATTTAATGAATATATTTTAAATGGCGGATTTCCAAAAACACTGGAGTTCCCAGATATAAATACCCGGCAGACATATACTCGTGGAATAATTGGTGAGATATTTGAAAAAGACGTAAAAACCAGAAAACGAATTTCAAATATTGCTGTCTATGAACGGGTTCAAAGTTTTTTGATAAATAATTATTCAGCTCCTTTTTCAATTTCAAAACTAATCAATTGCTTGAAGTCTGAAGGTTTTTCAACAAAAGCAAATACAGTACGTGGATATATTGAAGATTTACAAAAAGCAAAAATTGTTTATGAATGTAACCGTTTTGATTTGAAAAGCAAAAAATCAATCAAACGGGAACAAAAATATTATCTTGCTGACATGGCAATATATTTTTCAACAAATACTGATAACCGCATGAGCTATGGACCAACTCTTGAAAATCTTGTTTATCTGTATTTAAAAAGTCATGAATATGAAGTTAGCGTAGGAATAATTGGAAGCTTTGAATGTGATTTCATTGTCCGGGATAAGAATCAGTCTTATGCTTATGTTCAGGTGGCCTACACTTTACATGGTGAAGATGATAAGGCAACAGAAAAAATTAAAGAACGTGAGTATCGGCCTTTTAGAAGCATAAAGGATGGTTACCCGCGCTATATCATTTCCTTAGACAAGTATCCAGATCAACAGGAAGGTGTTCATCATATAAATGCAATTGATTTATTTTTGGGAAAAGTAAAGATTTAGTATTTCCAAAATTTGTGAGTTAAACTCTGTATTTTTTTTCTATACTCGGGTTTATAATTAAACTAATAGAGAACCGTCTGTACAAAAAATACCAGCCAACGGATTCACTCAGGGGGAATTATGAAAACTACTACACAAACGACGAAAAGGGGCGGGTATAAGCCTTTTCACCATTTAAGAAAACTTTTTATCTTGCTGACATTAACCTGCCTGTCATGCACTGCCTTTGCTCAGAATGTAAAGCCCTATAAGGTTGATTTGAACAGTCTTCCTTCCGTAAATAACGATAAAACGGCAAGCTACGATAAAACAACAGGAATGTTCACGAATAAAGCAAATTATAATTTGCCGAACAACGGAGAGAGAGGTTTTTATCTCAAAAATGATAATAAAAATATTAGTGGCTATAACATTGTACGAATAAAATATAAGCCTCTTGATGGATATGGTTTTAATTTTACAATTGATTATGATGATGATAAATTAGACTGGTGGATTGAAAAAACATATTATTGTCCTTCCTATCTTACTGAAATGGTAATTCCTTTCAGAACAGAACAAAAAGCCGTTCGAGGTTTTTATATTCAATCTGTGGAAAATGCTCCAAGCGAAAGATTTACCATAGAGTCAATCACCTTTGAAAAAGTTGATAATCCAGTTCTTACAGATATTCACGGGAATGGTCTTCCGCCTGTAATTGATGCTCTTTCATCCGGAAGTTTCAATGATAAAATATCTGCCTGGGATTTTACGCTTAATCTGGGAGCCGGAATTAATTACTGGCCTTTTAATGCTTGTGACGAAGGAAAGGATTATGGTGCAGATAATATCCTGGGTCGTTGGACAAGAACAAGAAAAGAGGATATTAAGGCATTAAGAGAAAAAGGCTTTAAAACTATGAGGATACAAGTAAATCCGTGCAATAATTTTTGTGATGATAAATATACGATAGATCCCCGTTTTATTACTGAATTAAAAAAACTTGTTGATATTGCCATAGAAGGAGATATGTATGTTATTATCGACGGCTTTTTCTGGCCTCTTCAATTAGATCCAAAATGGAGACAAGACATAGTAAAATACGAAGGAGTTCTTGTAAATGAAGAGTATAAAGAACCGGCAAAAAAAATACTTAAAGCTTTCTGGACTCAAATTTCTGCAGCTTTTAACAATTCCTATGATGAGCATTTAATATTTGAACTTACAAATGAAATGGGGGATGATCTTCATCCAGAACATAATAACAGACCTAGACTTGACTGTCCTGTTTGTAAAAAAGATTTTGCAATTATGAATGAATATAATCAGCTGATGGTAGACACAATTAGAGCCAGCGGAGGAAACAATGCAAAACGATTTATAATGGTTGGAGGTATAGGCAACGGTCTTGCAAATATGTGTAACAAACTTTTTAAACTTCCAAAAGACAAAACAAAAGATAAGCTTATTCCGACCTATCATACATATCCAATTGGTGTAAATGATGCAAACGCAGCAAAATTATATTCGAATGGAATTAAAAAGAATCTGGAAGATGATTTTGCCTTGCTTGATAAATATTATTTTTCAAAACACATTCCGGTTTATGTTTCAGAAACAGGAGGACAGAGAGCTACTCCAATATTGGAGAGAATAAACTTTACAAAAGATTTTCTTGCTCTTTGTAATAAAAAAGGTCGTGCCTGTACCACAGCAATCTTTATTGATCCTGGACTAGGGCAGGGTGCCGAAGAAAAGGATATGGTTTATTATGATATAATTAATCATAACTGGGTAGATGAAGAATTTATAAACACCTATATTTACCAGACTCAAGGAAAAGAATATCCACTCAGCGAAGAGTTCTTAAAAAAGAATACGGTAATTGTTCCAAGTATCGTCGGAAAGAATTTGCTGGCAGAACCTGTCGAAATCAAAAATTGGGATAGGTCATATCGCATCGATCCGGAGCTTTTAGTTCGCTCGGTTCCTCCAAAGTATAAGTTTGAATTTACGGTCGAATCAACAGGTTCAAATGCAATTCTTCAGTTTGGCTTTGGAGACAATAATGGAAACTGGCATGATCTTGTAAAAGAAAAAAATGTCGTTGTGAAGGGATCTACCATCCAGGATGGCTCGTGCATTAAAGTAACAAACGAAGTTTTTACCATCAGCATTGATGAAGAACTCGCCGTAACACTGGAAGCCTCTCAAGGTATTTTCTTGAATGGTGAAAACATCACCATAAAATCTGTGAAGGTTGTGGAGTAAGCCTTATTTTGCAAGGGAGCTTGATTTCAGTGTAACTTCACCGGAGCTCAGCGTTCTCTGGCTTCCATCTTTCAGAGTGACAATAAGGCCGGCGTTCTCGTCGATGTCGGTCGCCCTTGCTTTGTAGGAAGATTTTTCATCGCCAATCAGCGGGTAAACTGTGAGCTCCTGGCCAAGCAGAAAGGAAGCTTCTTTGTATTCTTTTATGATTGATTTGTGGGCGGCCGGGCTTGAGGAATCTTCTTCGAAGATATTAAGAACCTGGCCGGCAATTTCTGCGGCCAGCTGGACTCTCGAAATTGATGGAGCCGGAGCATCTGGAGAAGTCTGAGAAAGAGCATCCTCCAGAGTTCCCGCTACATCAGCCAGTTCGCCTTCAAAAGCAGTCTTATTCTTTTTAATATTTATTCCCATTCCAACAACAGCGGCTTCAATCATGCCGCTTTCGAAATTTGCGACGCCTTCGGCAAGGACTCCGCAAACTTTTTTTCCTCCGACAAAAATGTCATTAATCCATTTGATTTGAGGCTCAATGTCTGCGGCCTCGGGATGGTGAGCCAGAACGTTTTTGATTGCCCTGCAGATTGCGACAGCCGCGCTTGCAGTGAGTCTTGCAGGATTTGTAATTCCACCTTCTGGTGCGTAAATAACAGAAATGTAAATGCCGGTTTTTTCTGGGGAAACAAAAGTGCGGCCAAGGCGGCCACGACCGGCAGTCTGCTTTTCTGCGACAATCACAGCCTTGTGAAATCTTTTACCGGCGGGAGTAAGCTGACCTCTGCTGTCGCGAAGGTTTCCACATTCGGCAAGAAGTCGCTTTGCGTATGTATTTGTAGAATCAATTTCCTTAAAACATTCAATCTGACAATCAGAAAGTTCAGGGAAGCGGTTGGAAAAAGTTTCTGAAAAAAGTTCCGGGGTAAAAACATCCTTGTCGGCCAGTACGTAACCACCGTTTGTTGTGCCTTCAATTGCGGAGCCTGCCTCGCGAAGACTGTTAATAGCCTTCCATACAGCAGCCCGGCTCACACCACACTCCGCCGCCAGCACCTCGCCAGACACCGCCTGGCCCTTGGCTTCCAAGAGCAGCTTCAAAACTTTTTCCTTTGTAGTCATGCTTATATTGATACTACAAAATTGCTTTTTCTTCAATTTGATATTATCTTTAAAAATATGAACAAATCGGATTTGAAGAGAAATTACTGGATGTTAGATGGTCGTTTTGCCCGCAAAGGTTACGACTGGTGGTGGCACAATTTTACTGCCATTAATGAAAAAACTGGAGAAGAGAGAGCTTTCTTTATTGAGTATTTTACCTGTAATCCGGCCTTGGGAGGAGACCAGCCTGTGTGTGGTCAACTTCCTGCAAACCGCGAGCAGGGAAAGAAGCCAAGTTATCTTATGGTAAAGTGCGGCTGGTGGGGAGAGAATCCAACTCAGCTGCACAGATTTTATGGCTGGAAGGATGTAGAAATTGGGCAGGACTCAAATGGATATTTTGTAAAGGCACCTGATGCGTCTGCCTGTGAGACCAGGCTTACAGGAAATGTTAATATTTCAGAAAGCGATGTTTCTGCTCACCCTGAATGGATGTGTAATTCCGGTTCAATGAGTTGGGACATTACTGTAGATAAAAAGGTTGCCTTTAATGTAGGTTATGGAGCAGGTACTCTTTTTCGTAAGCTTAAGGCATTTGAAATGTACTGGCATGCAGAAGGAATGAAGTCCTTGTATTCTGGAAGTATAACTGCAAATGGTGAAAAATATATAATCACTAACGAACGTTCGTTTGGATATGCAGATAAAAACTGGGGAGCTGATTTTACATCTCCTTGGGTATGGCTTTCTTCCTGCGATCTGGTAAGCAGAAAAACAGGTAAGCGTCTGGAAGATTCAGTATTCGACATAGGTGGTGGACGGCCAAAAGTTTTTGGAGTAGCACTAAACCGTAAGCTCTTGAGCGACTTCTGGTATGAAGGAAAGTCTTATGAATTTAACTTTTCGAAATTCTGGACTCTTTGTCGTACAAAGTTTGACTGTAAGGAAACTGAAGATAAAATAATCTGGTATGTGCGTCAGGAAACTACAAAGGCTATTATGGAAACTCAGGTAGAATGTGATAAATCAAAAATGCTGCTTGTTAATTATGAATCTCCTGATGGAGCAAAACGACATAACCGATTATGGAATGGCGGCACCGGAACAGGCACAATTAAGCTTTGGAAAAAGCACTGCTTCCGCAAGCCTGAGCTTCTGGACGAAATTGAAGCTGGTCACATTGGCTGTGAGTGGGGCGAGTACTGTTAGGTTCAGGTGTACAAGAATATCTAATTTGAAATTATTCGCTTAAAGTTTTCTTCAATAATTTTTTCTAAGGCCGGACGACTCATACCGAGAAGTCCGGCAATTTCGTTATAAACTCTTTCAATTAAGCCAACGTCGCTACGGCTTCCTCCCAGCCAGGGCTCAGAGTCGGGGTTGTCGGTTTCGGCAAGAAGGAGCTCTGGCGGGGTGAGCCGCAGCAGGTTCTGAAGGTGAGGCGAGCGGATAGTTTCAACACCAAAGGTTTGCGGGTAGCCGCGGCGGATAAACTCGCGGAAAATAGATTCCGGGCCGTCATACCAGTGAATTATAGGGCGGGCCTTTGGGTAGTCTGTAAGGATGTCGCAGATTTCCTGCTCGGCGTCTTTTGTGTGGATTACGCAGACTTTGTCCGTCTTGTTACAGTATTCAAGAAACCAGCGGAAAACTTTTTCCTGATTTTCATTTGAGCTTTTCGACCAGCATAAGTCCATGCCGATTTCTCCGATGAGAGGGGATCGTTCCAGGTAGGCGGCCAGGCGGGTGGCTGTGTCCGGATCGTCGAGGAGGCCGGCGTTTTCGTCGGCGCGATTGGGATGAATACCAAAGGTAGGAATGATGCGGCAGGCGCGGGCGGTGCTTTTTGCCCACTCGGCAATCCCACAGTTTTCGAGAAAACTCTTTTCATCTACCGAGGCTGCTATGATGGTTCCAGAGAAATTGCTCAGCTGTTTTTGCAACTTTTCTCTTTTATAGAAATCAAGATGTGTATGGAAATCTATCAGCATATAAAATTCTTTTAAGTAATTATCACAATTTAATTGAATATTTGCAAGAAAAATGATTTGTTAGTATTCTTGAAATAGGGTTACGGCTAAAAGAACGTAGCGGATGTTTTTTTAGCCGTAGTCAGACAAAAAATGAGGCTCAGAAAAGGGGAAAACTTTCGGGTCTTACGGCTAAAACTCCTGGGA
>CAMNGG010000392.1 GCA_946537975.1 uncultured Treponema sp.
CCGATACCACCATCAATTAAAAGCAGGTCGGGCATGTCGGCCTGTTCATTGAGAAGGCGGGTGTAGCGGCGGGAAACCGCTTCCTTCATTGAGGCAAAATCGTCTATGAGGCCGTCGGTTGTGCGCAGGCGGAAGTAGCGGTAGTTCTTTTTATCCGGATTACCGTTGTAAAAACTGATGAGGGAGGCAACCGGCCACTTACCGCCGATATGGGCAATATCAAAGCCTTCAATACGAACTGGCAGAGAGTCGAGACCAAGCTTTTCTTTGAGCTCTTCCATTGCGGGGGTGTCGCCGCGGTCGCGCAGGCGGCGGACAATGTCTTCTTTTGCATTCTGTTTTGCCATCTGAAGGGCGGCAACATCTCGCGGCAGGTCGCGGGAAGCAACCATAATCACTTGTGAGGTCGACTTCTTTTCTTCGTGCAGCCAGCGGGAAATATGGTCAAACTCGCTGGTCTGAGGAATGTAAACCTGAGGCGGAATGGTATGGACATCATCATAAAAAACAGCCATAAACTCGGCAATCAAATCATCATCATCATTTAAAGACTCGGCGCGGTAGTTCTCACGGCCCAGCAATTTACCCTGGCGAATCTTGAGAACTGTAAAGCTGACCAGTTCACCTTCGCTGTGGTAAGCAATGTAGTCGCGGTCATCAGAATCAAAACTTTCTACTATATTTTGGTTCTGTAAAACCATAAGCGCTTTTATTCCGTCGCGCAGTCTGGCGGCTTTTTCAAAGTCTAAGGCCGCCGCAGCTGCCTTCATTTCTGCCTGCAGCTCTCTGACTCTTTCTTCACCTTTTCCCTCAAGTAGTCTTTTAATTTCACCGATGTATAAGTTGTAGGAGTCTTTAGAAATTTTACCGCAGCATGGGGCAAGACACTGTTTCATGTGGAAGTAGAGGCAGGGGGTGTCCCGCTTTCTGAGAGTCCTGCAATGACGGATTGGATAAAGCTTGAAAATTGCATCAAGAAAGGTATCCAGAGCCGCAACATCAGGAAAAGGTCCAAAATAGGTGGAACCATCCTGCAAAATGCGGCGCGTCTTAAAAATCTTGGGAAAATCCTCATGGGTGATTCTCAAGACAGGGTATGATTTACCGTCTTTAAGGCAGATGTTGTAGCGGGGATTGTACTTTTTAATAAGGTTGTTTTCCAGCAGCAGAGCTTCGTACTCGTTAGCTGTTGTGATGTATTCAATAGAGTTGGCGTGGGAGATTAAAAGCCTTGTTTTTACGCTTTGTTGTCCTGAAAAATAGGAAGACAGGCGGCTCTTAAGGCTTTTCGCTTTTCCCACATAAATTACGGTGCCTTCTGCGTTGCGCCACAGATAGACACCACTGGATTGAGGAGCTTTCAGAGCTGTTTCGTGGAGGATGTCGCGGACTGTGTGTGTTGCGGCTTTTCCACCGGTAGTTTTGGCTGTCATGTTATGTTAGGAAATTGTATCAAAAAAAGACTTCTTATTATAGCACTTGCTGCGGGCTGTGTTTGCGGTATGGGGCTTTCCAGTCTTTTTGCCAAAGAATATCTTTTTGGTGGAAAAAACGGCTGGCCTGTATTTATGCAAGAAGAAGGTATTACAAGCGGAAAGGGACGCTATGGATATGACTGTATTCAGCTTGCTTCAAATTCCTTTGTTTATGATGAATATACAGATCTTTTAATAGATTTTGAAAACGCAGAAATGCCGATTTCGGATGGTGACTATACAATCAACAGAAATAACTTTCAGCTTTCAAATCAGACAAAAAATGAAAAGGCTGCCGGACTCAGCCGTAATATGGGTGGACTTACAATTTCAGGAAAACCCGGTTCTTTCTTTGGTTCAGAAGGCTTGATGGGCTCTTTTTCAATTGAATTCTGGCTTTGTCCTTCGATTGCGGAAAATGGTGAAATTGTGCTTAATTGGGAATCTTCCAGAAATGAAGACGGACAGCTGGCCTTTCAGGTAATTAATGGAACCTTTGATAAAGGCCATATAAAATGGGAATTAAATAATATTTTTGACTTATATCTTAATGAAGCCGGCAGAAATGAAGTTGAACTCAAAGGTACTTCAAAAATCATCCCTGATACCTGGAGCTATCATGTGCTTTCATTTGATTGTGAAACGGGTATTCTTGAATATATTGTAAATGGAATTACAGAAGATATAACTTACATAACTACCGATCGTAAGGAAAGCGGGGATGTTAGTCTTGTCTATCTTGGAACACCTTCAGAGGTTTCAATTTGTCCTGAATATACAGGCAAGTTAGATGAATTCAGAATTCTCCGAAGACCATACAGTCCGCCGGATTATCAGACAGCTGATAAGGCAGGAAGTATAGAACATATGCAGTATCAGCCGAGTGGTGGTCGCTTTGTTACAAAACCGATTATGGTTTCTACAGGCTCTGTACTTAATAAACTCGAAGCAGAAATGAGCGTTCCGGCTCAGACAGCCGTTTGCTATTATGTGCGCTCGGGAGAAAATTTTTATGGCTGGACTGAAAATGAACCGGAATGGAAGCCAGTAGAAAGTGGAGAAGAAATAAAAGGTGTTACAGGTCTTTACTTTCAGGTTGCCGCAGAGCTTATGCCGGATGGTAATGGAGAAAAGACACCCGCAATTACTTCAATAAAGCTTGATTTTACAGAGCTTCCTGAGCCTTTGCCTCCTTTCGTTGTGAAGGCAGTTGCCGGAAATGGAAGCGTTACAATTTCATGGAATTATTCTGTAGATGATACAGCCGGTGGTTATTATCTTTATTATGGAACACGTCCGGGCGAATATCTTGGACGTATGGCAATAGAAGGTGAATCACCTATTAATGTAGGAAATACTACCTCGTATACAGTTACAGGACTGGAAAATGGTAAAATTTATTATTTTGCTGTTGCCGCCTGGTCTGCATACGATATGAGAGTTGTGGGAGATCTTTCAAAAGAGGTTTTTGCACGACCATTGGCAAGATTAAAATAGGAAGCATCCGAGGAAAAAGAGGGGATAGAAATATGGCAAACAGTTTGATTTTGACAAAAGCACAGAATGCAATTACAGCTCACGACTGGGCAACTGCGGCAAGATACTATAAGGAGCTTCTCCGTGGCGACGAGTCAAATATAGAATACCTCCAGCAGCTGGGCAGCATTTATGTGCGCGATGGGCAGGATGAAAAAGCAATTCCTTATTATGAGCAGATAATTACCTTCCATCCGGAAAACACCAATGCAATGGTGAGCCTTGGAGCCATTTTCCGCCGCCTCAAGCGCTATGAGGATTCTGTAAATATTCTTCATAAAGCGCAGGATATTTCCTCAGATAATGTCAGCATAAATTATAACCTCGGTTTTACCTATAAAGAGATGGGTGATTATAATGACGCAATTGATTCCTTTGAATCAGTAATAGCCCGTAACCCCGACGATGTACTTGCGCATAATCATCTTGGTTCAATTTATTTTTCAAAGAAAGAATATGATAAGGCGATTGCGGCTTACAAGCATGGACTTCAGGTAGATCAGAATCATCCGATTTTAAATTACAATCTTGCTCACGTTTACGAAGCAACAAGAAATTATCCGGAAGCAGTTCGCTGTTATGAGATTGCCTTGAAGACACGTCCGGGCTGGCTTGATGCAATCCGTGACTTTAGTGAACTCTTAATCAGATGTCAGGAAACTAAGCAGGCCCAGGAGCTTGTGGAGCAGTCTATTAAACTGCATCCGGATGATGTTGATTTGCTTTGCATTCTTGGCCGTATTTATCTGAATCAGTTTGATTATGACAATGCAACAAAAACCTTTAAGCGCGCAGAAAATCTTAAACAGAACGATATAAACATTCTTGTGGGGCTTTCTAAATCACTGGAAAAGGGAATGAAAGTTGAACAGGCAATGGATAAGATTCTGGATGCCGTAGATATTGCACCGGAAAATGCTGAAGTATGTAAGCAGTATGCTCATGTACTTCTTTCTGCCCAGCGTTATGACAAGGCTCTTGATTTGATTAAAAAAATTGATGAAAAGAGCGATGGCAAAGATCTGCAGATTCTTGATTTGTATGGTCAGTATTTTGTCTGCCGTGGTGATGAAGAAGCGGCAAATACTTACTATGACAAAATCAGAAAGATAAATCATCATTATAAGGATTATATGATAAATGCTGCCGACCGTTATATTCAGACGGGAAATTACGAGAAGGCAGAAGAAATGGCAGACAGATTTGTGGCAAGTCGTCCAGGATTGCCGGAAGGTTATAATCTGTTAGGCACAATTAACTCTGCTCGCGGTGAGCTTACTAAAGCAAAGACAGAGTATGAAAAAGGAATCGGCTTAAAGAATCCAAATATATTTGCGGTTAAGGCTCTTGAAAAAATTAATTCAGAACTGGAAGCAAATAAAGAGCTTTATAACGACAGCGAAAGTCCGATCGAAGTTGATGCAGATAAGCTTACCGAAGAAGAGGGCGGGAATATTGCAGACTCGGCTGCTTTGAATTCTGAGGAAGAACTTGCAGATCAGCTTGATGCTCTTAATGCAAAGGGAGAAGAAGAGGATGATTCTATGCTGCATGGCCTGGAAGCTACACCTCCGATTGAACAGGCGCTGACTGGCGAGGAAGGTGATTTCTGGGAGGATTTTGATGATGATCCTGATGCAGAAAAGAAGCCTGCGGAGGAAGAAGAGGATTCTTATGATGAGAACGAAGACAATTCTGATCTGCTTCATATGATGACGCCTGATGCTGCCGAAGATTCTTCTTCTCTGGAAAACGGACTTGCTGAAGATGACGGCGCTTTTGATTTTTCTGATTTTGATCAGGCGGCTGCTAAGTCTGAGCCTGAAGCGGCTCCTGCGGCGACACCGGAAACGGCACCTGCTGAAGCTCCTGCACCGGAACCGGATTATGAGCCGGCTTATGAGCAGGCTTACGAACCAGAGCCTGTAAGCCCAGACCCTCTTCCACAGACCCCTCAGCCTGTTCCTCAGGCACAGGAGGATGCGGAGACCTTATCTAAAGCCCAGCAGCTTATGGATGACTTAAAACAACAGCAGAAGGAAATGGAACAGCAGCAGAAGGAGCTTGAATTCCAGCAGCGTGAATTTGCACTTCAACAGAAAGAGCTTGCGGAAGATTTGAAGCAGAAAAATGAAGAAATGATTCAGGAGGCTGTTGGTAAGGCAGTTGATAAAGCTGTTGGCGAAAAGCTTGATGAGGCAGTTGAAGAAAAGCTTTCTGAATATGATTTACAGCCGGCTGCAGAAGTAAAGCCTGAGCCGGTAGAAGAAGTTCAGCCAGAGCCTGTAGCAGAAACTGTTACTGAACCTATTATGGAAGAAGAGGAAGTAGTTGAACAGGTAGTTGAAAAGGCTGCCGATGAAATTCCTTCGGATGACTTTGATCTTCAGCTTTATGACGAAGATTTTGGAGATACAGATTTTACTGAAAGCGAAGAAATAGAATCTAATGAGTCTGAAGAAGTGCTTGCGGAAGAAGCTGCACTGGATGGTTTTGATTCAGATATGAAGCTTGAATTGGAAACTGATGCAGAAGGTGAAAGAGAGAACGATGCTGAGGATGGTCTGGAAGCTGAAGGTGAAGAGAATGCAGAACCTGAGGTGGAGATTGAGGATGAAGCAGAATTCCCTTCTGAGCCTGAAGAGGAAGCTGTAGATGAGCCGGAGGCTGCTGAGACAGAAGCTGCTGAGCAGGAGCCGGAAATGGAAACTGAAGAGGAAGCTGCGGCTGAACCTGTGCTTGAAAGTTCACTTGAACAGACTGAAGCCTCAGGTGAAGACTTTACTACAGAGCCTTTTGTTACAGTCGATGAAATCTATGAGCTCAGTGATTCAGAAGCTCAGCCTGAAACAGTCGCAGCCACTCTTGCTGAAAAGCCGGAAGAAGAGGAGACTTCTGATGAAAGCCTTGTAACCGCAGATGATATGGTAGACAAAATAGGGCGCATCCTGAATGACAATGAAACCGCAAAGAATTATGCTTCCGAGCTTGAACTCTTTAAGAAGCTGCGTACACTTTCAAGCTTCCTGCCAGAAAAGGAAAAGAATTCCTATGACTGCTGCCGAATGCGGATGGTAATTGAATATATCATTCAGAAGATGTCTGGAAAACCAGGTCTTCTTATTACAGCAGAATCGCTTATAAAATCCGGAGTTCTCGGAGAAGAATACAACCGTCAGCTGGAAGACTGCTGCGAAGAAGAGTTGAGTAATGATTTAATACGACACGTTATTTCAGATATGAAAAAGCTTGCCCAGGGACTTGAAGATAAATTCCTGTGTACAGCACTTTGTGTAAGCGCAGATGCTATTCTTGAGCAGATAGCGCTTCTTGATCAGAAGGTTTCAATCTTCTGATTATAAGGACTTTTTTGTGTGCTGCAATTTTAGGCTGCAGTTTTTAAGGTACTTTGATTTTTTTGCATTTGAAGTTATATTTGAAGCATGAAAATCAGAGTACCTCATTTTTTTAAAATATATACAATTCTTTTTTTTATAGCGATAAATGCATTTCTTTATGCTCAACCTAACAGCAATTCCTTTAACAGCTCTCAGGTAATTCCCCCGGGACACTGGATTTATGAAGCTCTAAAAATACTTGGTATGGAAGAGAAGCTGGTCTGCTTTAATGAAAATTCCATGATGACCGTTTCAGAAATCAGATTTTATTTTGAACAGCTTGATTCTGAAAAGCTTTCACCATCTGGAAAAAAACTTTATGAAGAAGCGGAAAACTTTCTTTATGAAAAAGACAGCCTTGTGAATCTTGATCCTTTCAGATTTGATTTTGGAATAAAGCTGACCGGCGAAGGCTATTACAAAACATCAGATGATATTCCCTGGTCCTTCCGCTACGCTTATAAAGATAATCTCGCAAGCTTCCCGATAAAGGCAGGCTTTTCTGATTATGCGGCAATACAGTCAGATTTATTTGTCGGTAAATCTCATTACGGCTCTTTCAGAAATGATAATTACACAAACTTTCCTTACCGGAACGGAGACTTTGAGTTTTTGTTTCCACGCTTTGCTTATGGTTCCGTGGCCGGTGCCTTTAACGGCTGGGGAGCAAATATTCATATAGGCAAACAGGGCTTTCAGATTGGTGATACTAAGATTGGAAGTGTAATTTATAACAATACCTTTGAAACAGATGCCTATATCAATTTGAATCTTTTTTCAAAGTACTTTAAGTACTCTATGGATATAGTTCAGATAAGTAATGAAAAGTGGTTTTACCTGCATCAGTTTACAGTCCGACTGCACAAGACCTTTAAGTTTTCTGCACTCGAAGGTTCCATGCTCAATGCTCCCTTTGAAATCCGTTATCTGAATCCTCTGATGATTATGCATCAGTATGCTTCCTGGACGGAATATGAAAAGGATGGATATCCGGAAAATCATTTCTGTGCATATCTTGCGGGACTTTTTGACTGGCAGCCCATTAAAAATCTGAGAATCTATGGACTTTATGCCCAGAACGAGCTACAGCTTCCTACTGAACGTGACAGGGAAGGCCTGCTTTATCCGGATAGTCTTGGCGGACAGCTTGGTGTGGAGGTGAATCTTCCATTTAGCGATGGCTACTGGAAAGGATTTACCGAGGCAATTTATACTTCTCCCTTTTTGTATATAAAGCAGAATCCGGAAAGCTCACTTTATCGGGAGAGGGGAGATAATCTGATAAAGGATACAATTCGTTCCTGGGTGGGCTCACCCTTTGGACCGGATTCCTTTGGCGTAAAAACAGGAGTCAGCTATGAACAGCCCCGTCACTGGAATGCCGGTTTAGGTTATTTCTTCCTTGCCAAGGGAGAAAACTGCTTTGAACTTTTTGATTCAAAAAAAGACGGAAATATATATACTTATTATCCGCGTATTTCTTATGAAAAAAACAAAACTGATGCTCAGTATGAAGAGTCTCTGTCACAAGCCCGCAATATGTGGCTTTCCGGCACACCGATGTATGTAAATCAGTTAAGTCTCGAAGGACAATATTTTGTGAACCAGCGGCTTTCGGGAGCAGCCCGTACAATTTATACCTTTATCTTTAATGCGGGACACGAAAAGGGACGCTTTGCTCACGGTGTTGAAATTGCCATTTCTTTGTCTTATACTCTTTTATAAGACCTATGAAAAAAATATTATTCCTTGCTTTAGTTTTCTTCTGCGGCATTCTTTATGCCCAGACAAATGTAACAGTTTCTCTTGATAATGATGTGTATGTTCTGCTTCAGAATATTGGGCTTCGCGGTTATTGTTCACCGCTTTCACCGGTAAAGCCTTATACCGAAAAGTATATAGTTGAAAAACTGGAGGAAGCCGCAGAATATCTTGACGAGAATTTTGATGAAGAAAGGCTTTCTGCGCAGAAAAAAATCATAGCAGAGTATCTTAAACGCTTTGAACATGAAGAAGGCTTAAAGCTGGCAGCCCTTTCCTTCCGTAAAGAGGGTGATGTTTTTGGCATTCCAGTTTCAATAGAAATAAATGATAATTTTAATGCTGAATTATCAGGCGGTCTTTATAACGAAAGTGACAATAACAGCTTTGCCTTTAATATTTATAATGTAGTTGATTTTTCCGGTGATTTGGGAGAACACATTTCCTGGAGAAATCAGACCTTCCTTGGCGCCGCAAGAGTGCCATTGAAAAAGATAGGTAAATACGATATCGGTTACTGGTATTCTTCTACTTATAACACTTATACTAATGATAAGGGCGAAACAGCTCATAATGATTACAATAAGCCTTGCGACCAAAGTCCACGCACAGTCAAAATTTTCAAAAATTATTCTTACCTCCCATACGGTTACAATAAATTCTGGGATGGTTCCGTTTACGATTTTGAAGAGGGAATAAATGCCGGTGGTCTTGGTCCATGGCCAAACACAGCTTCTCTTGCCTTTGGAATGAAGGGAGAAATCAGAGGAGTCTTCCTTAATGATGTAATAGAGCTTGCCGCTGGCCGAATAAACCGTGAGTGGGCAGGAATGGATAACGGTGCTTCGCTTGTGCTTAATGCAAAGGCCCGTCCTTTCTTTGCGGGCGAAGTAATCTTCAGACCATTTAAATGGCTATCCCTTAAGGGAATGACAGGTGTGTTAGAAATGCCTAACCGCGGAGATATGCTTTCAGAAGCCTTTTATCCTGTAGATGAAGATGGAAAAGACACACGAGAAAAGCTTAAGGAAAATACTTACAATGATGACGAGTATAAGGACTATCATTATTTCCAGAATGCTTTTTCTATCGGTGAAGTTGATATAGATTTTAAATATCTCCATCTTGATTTCGGAAGCTCCTGCGTATGGCCTAAGCGTTTTGAACTCGGTTATTCCTTCCCTCTTATAGACAGAATTGTTTACCAGAATGATGTTGGAGATTACGATAATCTTGCACTTTTTGGAAATATGAAAATCAGATACCCTGGAGTAGGATATGGCTGGTTCTCTTTCTATCTTGATGAATTAAATGCCTTCCTTACCAAGTTCTGGAAAAATACCCGCGCAATGTATGCCTTCCAGCTTGGTGCAAAGCTGGCCCTGCCGGAAGCAATTCCTTATGGAACCTTTTCTTTCAGATACACAAGAGTTGAACCTTTCTGCTATACACATCAGTCGATTAATGGAACTCCCTGGTATAATGGATATATAAACGAGAATTATTCAAACAATGGTTATAATCTGGGCTACTATCTTCAGCCTAACTCAGATGAAATTCTGCTCAAGGTAGATTGCAAGCCGAACGCTTCATCAAATGCGGCCTTCCAGTATCAGCTTATCCGCCATGGTGCTGATTTTGGTCCTCAGTCTATACCGGGCAGCAATTTGTATTCGGAGCTTCCTCGCCGTGGCCGCGGAGACCTCAGAAAGAATTTCCTTTTTGATGGAGCTTATGAATGGTCACATATTTGGGCACTTTCGGGTTCTTATAAGTTTAATACAAAGCTTCCTTTTACAGTCTTTGCCAATGCCGGAGTTATTTATGATTACTTTACTTCAATTGCTGGAAAGTCTGTCAGCATCTACGAACACGAGGACCGTTTTGGTGTAAATGAAGATAATTTCCATGTAAACGAAGGGGACTATACAGACTCTGTTGGTGGCGTGCTTACCCTGGGAATTACCTTGTTTGGAAGATAATTAAAGAAGGTTAGATAAATTGAAAAAACTGATTTTACTGCTGCTTACAGGAATCTTATTTTCTGCACTTTCCTTTGCACAGGTTTACAGTGCACGACAAACCATACCAGCAGGGCACTGGATTTACAATGCCCTGTACTATATGAATCTGGAAGAGAAAAAAGCTTCTACCCTGGATAATGCTCCCCTTTCTGTCGCAGAGCTTTATTTAAATTTCGAAAGAATAGAAAGAGAAAAGCTTTCTGAAACAGGTAAGGCTCTTTATGATAAGACTGAAAGCTTTTTTGAGCGAAAGAAATTTCTTTTAGATTTTAACGCAGCAAAGTTTACAACAAATCTGATTTTGAATCCGGTCGGAGTAATTCGTTCCAATCCGGATATAGACTGGACTTATGCTTCCTCTTATACAGATGATGGAAATAATTATGTAACAACCCAGGCAATGGGAACGATTTATACAGAGCCGGTCGCAGTTTTTCCTTTTATTCTTGATTTTGGAGAGCTTGCTTATATTGATGTTCAGCCTTATGCAGGTGCGGGACCTTTCTGGGCTTTATCATCAGATTTTTATGCGCTGAATATTCCAACCGGTAATAACGGCGCCGAGTTTTTTATGTGGCCGATGAATGCGAATGCTTCCATTGGTAAAAGCTTTGAGGACTGGGGAGTTGAACTCAATGTTGGCCGCCAGGGACTCGAGGTGGGCCGCACAAAAACCGGAAGTATTTTTTACAACTCTACCTTCCAGACAGATTTTTATACTCAGCTGAATCTTTTTTCTCCACGGCTGAAATATACAATGGATGTGGCTCAGGTTGATGTGTCCCGTTATTACTATATGCATACCGCAGAGCTTGTTCCTTTTTCCTGGCTTAAGCTTGGCATTATGGAAGGAACACTCGTAGACGGTAAATTTGAATTACGCTATCTGAACCCTCTGCTTTTTATGCATGCTTTTTCCGGCTGGAGACAGTATGCCAGTGATATTGAAGATAAATATTATGGAGAGGCACATTACTGCGCTTTCTTCGGCTGGTCCTTCGATATAACTCCATGTAAGTATTTAAGAGTCTACGGTATGTATTCTCAAAACGAGATTCAGTCATCTGTAGAGTTGAATAATGATTATGATTATTCAATCCCGGATTCTTATGCTTATCAGCTTGGAGTAGAAGTTTCAGCACCCCTTCCGCAAGGTTATCTGACAACTTCACTTGAAGGCGTTTATACAACTCCCTTCTGTTATTTAAAACAAACAAAAGCTGCGTCTCTGGCAAGAATTCGCGAGAAGGATGCCGATTCTTATGGACTTGGTAAGATTGCCAGCTGGATAGGAAGCCCCTTTGGTCCTGATGCAATTGGCGGACAGTTTACGGCAGAATATGATGTTCCTCTAAAATATAAGGCTGGCTTTGAATACCTTTTTGTTGCGCATGGAAGTAATTCAGTTGGCTTGTTTGATAAGAAAAATCCGAATGGCGGATACGATTATTTTTATCCGTCTGCAATTTATTTGCAGGACAAAGAACTTGATCGCAAAGATTCCGCAGAAAAAACAAGGGCTATGCGAACTTTATCACTTACTCCGACCGTTCAGTACACAAACCGCATTTCTCTCAGCGGCGAATATTATTTTATGAAAAATCTGAGCGCAGGGGCAGAGGGAGCTTATACTTTTGTATTTAATAATAAAGGCCAGGGCGGTGTCTTTGCCCATGGCCTTGAGTTTACTCTTAGTGCAAGATATTCTCTCTTTTAATTAAATGTCATTCCGAACTTGTTTCGGAATCTCATTGGCTTGAGATGCTGAAACAAGTTCAGCATGACGTTTTGCTTACAATCTTATAATCCGTGAATGTGTAATAACCTCATTGCCGTCTTCGGTGATGAGGACATCATTCTCTAAGCGGGTTCCGCCGATTTCCACATCATAAAGTCCCGGCTCACAAGTTAAAATCATTCCCGGCTTAAAAAGCACCTCTGGCGCGGTGCGCGGGCTCACACGCGGCTGCTCATGAATTTCAAGCCCGATAGCGTGCCCCAGAGTATGAGGCATTTTCCTTTTGGCAGCCGCGAAAACAGAGTCAGCCTTTTTCGCTGCCTCCATAATAGGGCGGCCCGGCTTGTATAATTTCAGGCATTCATCATAAGCTTTCTGTACCAGCTCCAGCTGTTTTTCCTGGGCGGCAGTAAGAGGGCCTTTTGCAATTGTAAGGGTAGTGTCGCTGGTGTAACCGTTATAAACAACGCCAAAGTCCAGAATGGAAAGTCCCTGAGCTGGCCATTCTGCCGCAGTATAGCCCGGGAAGGCGTGAATTGCGAAACTGCGGGAAGGTCCTGCGGCCAAAGTGTCAAAGCCTGTTCTCTGGCAGCCGTGCTCCCGCAGACGTTTTTCTATAAGAAGGGCAACATCGCTTTCGCTTTTTATAGTGCCCTTGCGCACCTTCTTTTCAATTTCATCAATAATCAAATCGCCTACACGGGCCGCTTCTTTTGTACATTCAATTTCGTATTCGTCTTTAATCATGCGGCTTTCTAGTACAAACTGATGCAGTCCGTCTTCCTTGCAGCGGCAGTCGTAGCTGGCAAGGGCGTCGATAAACTTAAGGTAGGTTGGGTAGGTAAGGTAAGGCGGAAGTTCAACCTTACTGTTTTCTCCGTGGGTGTAGCAGACGTTAAGCACGGCGAGAATTGCGTCTATGTCCTTGTTTTTATAGCGGGTGTAAGGAACAAGCTTGTCGTACTGGGCCTGCTGGCGGGCAAGGTTTTCATCCCAGGGAACAAGCACAGTGTAGCCGTCGGAAAAAATTATGAGTACGGCATCGCTTGGGTGATTTGTATAATAGGGCAGGGCCGGCTCGCGGTGATCTTCGCTGTCTATAAATACGCAGGCACCTACGCCGCGGCTTCGCATTTCTCCGGCCAGGGCCTTTCGGCGGGCGCGGTAGATTTCTTTTAATTCTTCGTTTGTATATTTTTTCATCTGGACCTCTTTGTTGTAGGGTGGTTGAGTGCCCGCGAACGCGGGTATATCGAAACCACTGGTTAGTTCTTATCTGTATTTGGTTTCGATACGCCCTTCGGGCTACTCAACCAGCGGGCTGTTATAGACTGCACAAGCTCATCTCTGGTAATTATCAGCTCGAGCACTCCGATTATAGCAAAGACAAGTGCCGAAATTACAACCGGTGCTCCGTAAGCAATAAGATTTCCGTGGCCTTCAAAAGCACTTACCAGGAACTTATGCAGATAATAAGTCGGCACTGCGGCAATCACAGAAAGAACAAGCATTTTAAGGGCATAAAGCAAAGTTCCGCGGGCAAGGCGGCCAACTTCAATAGCTTCCATTTTTTTCATAAAGATAAAAAGGAAAACTGTGTTCAAAAGGCTCGCAAGACTCAGGGCAAGTGCAATTCCGTTTCCGCCCATAGGCTTTGAAAGAATAAAGACAAGCAGAATGTTTGAGCAGAAATTTATAAGCCCCGCAATTGTAGGAAGCTTTGGCTTTTTCTGGGCATAAAAGGCCGGCGCCATAATCCGGTTGAGGGCTATAAAAAGCAGACCTAAAATATGAAAGCGGAAAATGCCCAGAGTCATAGCTACAGAATTATCATCAAACTGATTTCGTTTATAAAGCAGGGAAATCAGTTCGCGGCCGGTAATCAGGGAATAGGCTGTAATAGGGATAGAAATCAAAGTCATTATTTTGATTGCCTGCAACAGCATTGAATTAAACTGAGTCCAGTCCTTTTTATTTGCAAAGCCCGAAAGATCCGGCAGAATTACGGTTCCGATTGAAACTGCAAAAATGCCAAGAATCAGCTCCTGAAGACGGATGCTGTACTGAAGGCTTGAAGCAATTCCAGGACCTACGCGTTTTGCAAGGGCTGTAGAAACTGTGTCATTAAGCTGATAGGCCGCAATTCCAATGATTGTCGGAGCAAGCAGGGCCATAACCTTTCTGGTTCCCGGATTTGTAAAAGCTTTGCGCAGTGAGGCAAGGCCGGTCTTCCAGCCGGTTTTGTAGACAAAAGGCCACTGGAAAATAGCCTGAACTGAACCGCCGATAATTGTACCGATTGCCATAGCACGTGCCGGATTCGAAGTATGAGGAGCGAGAATGTAAGTTGAAAGAACTACAATTCCGTTGAACATAACCGGAGTAAAGCCGGAAGGTGCAAAGATTCCGCAGGTATTTAACACGCCCTGGAAAAAGGCTGCTACCGAAATCAAAAAGAGATATGGGAACATTATTCTTGTGAGTACGGTAGTTTCATTAAACTCCAGAAGGTAATATTCCATCTTTGCGGCATAATCAGCTGCATCAGGGTTTGGAGCCTTACAGAAAATCGGAATGATAAAAGGAGCAAGAATTATTCCCAGAGTAACAACGCAGGCTGTAAGAAAGGTTACCAGAGTTAAAGTCGCATTTAAAAATTCCTGAGTAGTTTTTTTATTTTCGATTGTATCTTCTTTTGAAAGATAGTCCTTGAAGGTTGGAATAAAGGCTACAGAAATAGCGTTTTCGGCAAAGAGCTTTCGGAAAAGGTTTGGAATCATAAAGGCGACAGAAAAGCTGTCGGCATATAAGCCGGTGCCCAGAAAGGATGCTTTTGTCATTTCGCGAACGAGTCCCATAATGCGGGAGGCAAAGGTCATAAGAGTAAGCAGGAGCCCGGATTTTATAATTGATTTTGATTTTTTAGACATAGGGTAACTATAAAAAAATTGCGTTTTTTATTCAATTGATTTATAATTTATAGTTACTACAACGTTTGCGAAGACCCTGAAAAAAAAGTCCAATTGTGGAGGCTCCAAAGTGTCTGGCAAGGTAAAAGTCTTTTCCAGAGTCGGAAAAACACGCATTATTCCGATTGGCTTAAAGATGCTTATCATCTTTATTTGTCTGATTCTGCTTTCGAATTTTATTACAAATTTCATTTCTCTTCAGTTAAATCAGAGGCAGATTATCAATCTTAATAACACAATTATGGTGAGCCAGCTCAAGGAGCTATATACAACCTCATCAAATCAATATCAGATTTATTCATATTCCGGAAACAGGGATGAAAGCATTGATGTAATGTGTAAGGTTGCCAGAACCGGTTTTGCCAATGCAAACAGTGTTGCGCTTGGAGTTACTCCGGAAGGTCAGATTGAATTTCTTTCTGATGCAAACGAGCTGGCAGTCTGGCCCTCTTTTCAGGATTTAGAAACCTTAAAGCAGATTAATGAAGACAGACAGAATGGAATAGAAGAAGGCTCCATTTCTTTTGAAAGCCCTTACGGGGACTATTTTGGAGTTTACAAATATCAGGATGACTGGGGTTATTACATAGTTCGTGCAGAAATGAGAACAGACCTTCAGAAAAATAATTATCGGGTTTACTGGATTATTTCGACTCTTATTATCCTTCTTACACTGCTTTTTATTCTTATCGGTTACCTTATCCTGCGCAGGGAGTTCAAGCCTTTGCATTCCTTCACAGATGACCTTATTGAAATGCAGAAGAAAAAACAGCTTGCCCTTATTGATATTTCAAAGGCGCCGAATGATGATGTTACTTACATGGCGGCTTCCTTCAACTCGCTTTCTATGCAGGTAAACAATCTTCTCGATACCTTCCAGAAATTCGTTTCAAAGGATATTGTTGCCAAGGCTTATGCCGGCCGCGATGTTGGCCTTGAAGGAAAGCAGCGAGACCTCGCAATGCTCTTCTCAGATGTAAAGAGCTTTACTTACCGAACAGAAACTCTGGGTAACGATATCATTGAAGTTTTGAATGTTCATTACAATCGCGTAATTCATAATGTTCATGAGAACTCGGGAATCGTAGGTTCTATTATTGGTGATGCAATTCTTGCAATTTACGGAACTCTGGAGTCTAAACGTTCAAAGGCTTATAACGCAGTTATTTCTGCCTGGAACATCACAAGGGCAACCGCAGAGCTGCGACAGGAAATGCAGGCCCGCCGTGAAGAAATTGAAAAGAAACGTAAGCTTACAGAATCAGAAGAAAAGGTTTTCCAGGCCGTTATGGTAGATGTTGGTGTCGGTATAGACGGCGGTAAAGTTTTTTACGGAACAATCGGACGTAACGACTTTGAAGACCCTCGTCAGTCTCACATGACAAACACCGTAATCGGCGATACCGTAAACTCTGCTTCTCGTTTGGAGGGA
>CAMNGG010000393.1 GCA_946537975.1 uncultured Treponema sp.
GATTTTTTCGTTTACAGAAATCTCCTCGTACATATTCAAAATCTTTTCATTTGAATACTGCTTCATGATAGACTTGAAGATATCCTGCATTTGCTGCAAAAGCTCCCAGGTGTCTACCTCTTCCCACATATCTTCTGTATCATCAAAAGGAAGAACGCGCTGAATCTTCTTGCGCTCAAAGTTCCATTCTGAATCATCCTCCTGCTCTTCCATAAGGGCAGTAAGCTTCTTAAACTTCTGATATTCGATAAGCTTTTCTACAAGCTCTGCACGAGGGTCTTCTTCATCCTCATCATCGTAGGCAACTTCAACCGGAAGCAGCATGCGGCTTTTGATATAGATAAGCTTTGCGGCCCAGCTGTAAAATTCTGAAAGGTCGCCAAGGTCGGTTTGAACGGCGTAATCAAGATATTCAAGATACTGTTCTGTAATCTGAGCAATAGGAATGTCATAGATATTTACTTTACTCTCGCGGATAAGCGTCCAGAGCAGGTCGAGAGGACCTTCAAATTCTCCGGCCTTATACTTGTGCTTTACTGCTACTGTTGTTCCTGCTTCTGTTTTTTCTGTACTTACAGTGTTATCTGTCTGATCCATTTTCTACCGCCTTAGGGAAGGTCTGTAATTTTGTAATTCCATCTGCCCCACCCTTACTTTCCAGTGCGGCAAGACATTTAATATATTTTTCCCTAACTAATTCATCGGCAGAATATTTTAAAACTTCAATAGAAGGTATTAAAACAAAGGCTCTTTCTTCCATTCTGATATGAGGAATCTGGAGTTCAGGTGTGTTAATAACCTCGTCTCCGAAGAGCTCTATATCAATATCGAGGGAACGGGGACCAAAGCGGATTTCTTTCGCGCGGTCGCGGCCATACTTAGCCTCGATTTTGTTGATTTTATGTAAAAAGTCAAATGCGTCGACATCGTCGGCTACATAACCCAAAGCCGCCGCATTGTAAAAATCTTCCTGTTCGGTTACATACATGGCAGGTGTTTTATAAACAGAGCTGAAGTGTATGTCCGACATCAGGTTGTTAAGCTCCCCGCCGGCTGCGGCAAGGAGCTCTAGAGATGATTTATTATCAAAGGATTTGTTAGATCCAAGACCAAGTAAAACCCTTTTCAAATCAATCACCTCCTTCACATCACCGTCATCCCGAACTTGTTTCGGGATCTATTAAATTGATGCTGAAACAAGTTCAGCATGACGTCATTTTATTTACTCAGCAGCCGGAGCTTCTGCAGCGTCGGCATCGGCCTTCTTAGCCTTCTTAGCAGGTTCTTTCTTCTCAATCTTCTGACCAGGAAAGACTAACTCGCGAACCTTGGCTTCGATTTCTGCGGCAACTTCCGGATTAGCTTCGATAAAGGCGACGGCATTTTCCTTACCCTGACCGATTTTATTTTCACCCATAGTGTACCAGGCACCGCGCTTATCTACGATTCCGTGCTTTACGGCAGAATCAAGCAGAGAAGCGTAAGCATTAATACCCTTGCCGAAGTAAATATCAAGCTCACATTTTTTGAAAGGAGCCGCAACCTTGTTCTTTGCAACCTTTACACGGACACGGTTTCCGATTGCATCTTCATCACCCTTTCCGTCGATTGTTTCAATTCTGCGGATTTCAAGACGAACAGATGAATAGAACTTGAGAGCCTGTCCACCAGTAGTAGTTTCCGGATTACCAAACATAACACCAATCTTCATACGAATCTGGTTGATAAAAATTACAATACAGTTTGATTTTCCGATTACAGCAGTAAGCTTACGCAAAGCCTGGCTCATAAGGCGGGCCTGCATACCCATCACAGAGTCACCCATCTCGCCTTCAATTTCTTTTTCCGGTGTAAGAGCCGCAACAGAGTCTACAACAATAATATCTACCGCGCCGCTGCGCACCAGGTTTTCAGTAATCTCCAGAGCCTGCTCACCAGTATCCGGCTGAGACACCCAGAGCTCATCAATATTTACACCAAGGTTCTTTGCATAAGTCGGATCCAGAGCATGCTCTGCATCTACGAAGGCCGCAACCCCGCCTAATTTCTGAGCCTCCGCAATCGCGTGTAAGGCAAGCGTAGTCTTTCCCGAGCTCTCAGGACCATACATCTCAATAACACGACCACGCGGATAACCACCGATACCAAGAGCCTCATCGAGCAGAATTGAACCTGACGGAATAACGTCAATACCGGTTACATTTGCCTTGTCGCCCAGCTTCATAATTGCGCCCTGGCCGAACTGCTTTTCAATCTGAAGACGAGCCGCCTCCAGAGCCTTCATTTTTTCTGATGTTTCCATTTTAGCCACCTTCCTCCCACATATAATATGGGCTAAACCTAATCATTTTACGCAGTTTTTTTGAAAAAAATTTGAAAATTTCTGAAAAAAACTTCATTTTTTCTCAAAAATGCCGCAGTTTTATATTTTTTGCTGTTTATGCACTATTTTATACTCTGGTAAACAGCCCTGCCCTTAAGGCAGACAAGACCATCTTCCAGACTGATTTTACCAAGAATCTTTACAGCACGTCCACCATCAACCGCAGGAGCCGCATCAAAATGAACTCTTACAGTGCCTTCATACTTTGCAAGAGTTTCATCTCCTACAAGAAAATCGCAGCTGTATTTACCGTCTTCATAGGTTACCGCATTAGAGATTTTTCCACCCCAGTTTACCCAGCAGTCCAGATACAAAGCCGGATTTGCCGCAACATCTGTTAATGAAGGTACATCGCTTATTGTATCAAAATCAGGAATTTCAAAATATCCCATAAGCAGCCGCGCCTTTTTCTTTACAGCAACAGAGGCATCTGAATTCAAAATCATATTAACCTCTATTTGTGCTGCATTATCGCGGTGAGCTTGAAAATATTTCAGAGCATCATTATAACGGCGGTTGATTTCTTTATTGGAAAGCACAAAGGCATAAGACTGAGTTGAAAGGTCCTTTTCCTTTGCATCCGATTTTTCATCTGCAGAAAGCTCAAGCTTTGTAAGGTCTGCACGCGGACCTGTATACTGCTGTCCGCGGGGAAAGAAGATAAAAGCAAAAATACAGCCCAGCATAAAAGCTGTAGAAGCAACTGCAACAAGGGCAATTCTATCGGGATTAGAACCCAGAGGCGGATAAAACTGTTCAATTTTTCCTGTATCCACCCAGCGGCAGATAGTGTCGTAATTTCCGTTTACACGGATAAACTCCATTGCGGCATCTGCGGTTTTATTCTGAGGATCATTATCCTTTATTTCAAGATAATACTGAAGGGCACGGGCTGTATCACCGCGTCGTAAAAAAATAGCGGCCTGACCTAAAAGCAATCTTGTATCTGTAAGCGAGATTTTGCGGGCCAGCTGAAAATATGAAGAGGATGCGCCGATATCACCTACATAAAGGCAGGCTATTCCCAGAGTAACGTAATACTCTAAGTTTTCTTCATAAATATCTTTTTTTGCCTCAAGCCGTTTGATTGCGGTAGCAAAACGGCGCCTTCTCATATCAAGCCAGGCAAGGCTAAGTGCATCCTTTGCCATAATTAACTACTGCCTCAGATAAGTAAGAATTGCATCCAGTTCAGCATTCAACCTCAAAAGCTCCTGACGGTTGAAGGAAGGAGAATCTTCCTCGAGAGCCGCAATCCGGTCCAGCAAATCCTGTATGTATTCCGGAGACAACTGTTCCTGTGTCATATTCTGGATATAGAAATCTACCCTTGGAATTTCATCAGAAGTCTCTGGGGCGTCAGAAATTTTTACAGGCTCCCCTGCTGTCTCAACCGGGAATTCAGCAACCTCAGCAGGAAGCGCTTCTTCAAGCTCCGGAGAAGAGAATGGAGTTATTACCTCAAGCCCTGTAACAGACTTTCCGTTTTCCTCTTCCTCATCTGCCTTTACGGCAAAGTCTTTACTATAGATATATTTTTCACCTGTAGCGGGAGTACCATCTCCGGAAAGTGCAATATAGAAAACAATTTTTCCAGATTCCGATGGAGCAAGCTTCAATGCCTTCCAGATTGCACATACAGCAGAGTTATTATAAGAAAGGACAGTATCAAAAACTCTGTAATTAAGCATATCCGGTTCCCAGCTGTTCTTTTCAAGGGTTGAATAATTTGCAAGGGCAACAATTTCTGGAGCAGTACAATCTGCACCGGAAAAGAAGAACTGCATTGCGGCATTTGTGTTTTTAGACACAAACCATTTCTGATTCTGCAGAGTTCTGTAGAGCACTTCGTTTTTTACAGGAATATCTTCCCAGGTATAAAAATGAAAGGCTGCGGCTTCGCCAAGCACGGTATCAAACACGCCCTTAAAGGCAAAATCATCATTACGGTCGCTGAGATTTTTTACAGTTACGGTAGTTTTTATCATGTCTACGTCTTTCTTTTTTTGAGAAGCCATGCATGAAAAATAAACACTTACCTGTGCAACCGAAGGAATCTCATAAGTAATAATAGCTCCGTCTGAAGTCTGTCTTGCAGAGGAGCGTACTACATTATCAGTTATAAGATTATAGGTTTTCTTTGAGTTTTTCAGATAAAAGGCATTTGTTACATATTCATTTGCTGTAGACAAAACCGGAAGAGGCTTGTCTTTTTCGTTGAGAACAGCAATTGTATAGGAGCCTGTGCCTGATTTGATTTTCAACTGAACCTTACCAAAACGTTCTGTCAGTTTCTTTTTTGAAGATTTTATCCAGCCGGTATAATTTGAGGAAGCATCGGCAGCGGCATTGTCTGCATTTTCTTTTCCGTCCGGAGCAGCTTCCTGACTAAGCGAAGCCTCAGCTTCTGTCTGAACTTCTGCGGGCGCTTCAACGGCAGTTTTAGCCTTTGATTTTTTCTTAGAAGCTTTTTTTTCCGCTTTTGTAGATTTACACGAAGCGGCAGCTAAAACCATACAGATTATTGCCGCTGAATAAACTAACTTTTTCATTGACCCTCCGTACCGGAAGATGTTTTCTTCTCGTCAAGCATTTTCTGGGCTTCAAGAGCCTTTTCCTTAAGAAGCTTTAACTGATATTTTCTTTCATCGAACGGCTCAGCTGCCGGAACATCTCTTTCTCCAGCCTCTTTTAATTCCTGAATTATGCGGTCAGATTCCTGCTGATTGCTTTTAAGGGCAGCAATCTGAAGCTCCAGCTCGGCAATCTGCTTTTCCAGAGTTTCGTTTCTAGCTTGGGAAGCGGCAAGCTTCTGTCTTGTAGACTCCATTGCCTCTGAATTATAAAGACGCAGCTGACGTTCATATTCTTCCTTTGCAGAAAGATACTCTTCGCCTGTCTGTTTTAAAAGATAAAGCAGCTTTTCTTCACGGCCCCGCTGCAAAATTGTTTCAAGTCTGTACTGGGCGGCAGGCGTTTTTGGCGATTCCGGATATTCCGTTACTATGCGTTCGTAAATCGCACCCGCCTCATCATACTTATAGGCAGCAAAAAGAGATTCTCCTATATAAAAAAGTGCAAAAGAATACATTTCATCCTCAGGATAAAGATGGCAGTAATCGCTCAGCACTACTATAGACTTTTCATATTCACCAAGCTGATAAAGAAGCTTACCCTTCTGGTAGTAAACCCGGGCATAATACATAGAATCAGAAAAGTTTTCCAGGAAGAAATTGCAGTCATCCAGGGCATTTTTGTTATCCCCGTCATAAACCTCTGCCATAATCAGCATATAATAAGTATCCGGATTAAGATTTTCTTTATATGAGACTGCTTTTTTCAGCATGAACTTTGCATCAGACCAGTCCCCTCTGGAATAAGACTTACAGGCTTCTACAAAAGCAGAAGCGGCAGATTCAGAGGCTGAAACATACATAAAAACAGATGTAAAAATTACCGCCGCAGCAGTAATTCTCTTAAAGGCTTTTAACAATCTTCTCAACTCCATTTTAGGCTTCCATTAAAAAAACAGGAGCCTGAAACAACAATATCTGTACCGGCATCTATAACCGAATTCAAAGTCTCGTTATTGATTCCACCGTCTACAGAAATCTTATAGTTTAATGAATGCTCTTCCCTGTATTTCTTAAGCTCTGCAACCTTAGCAACACAGGAAGGAATAATCTTCTGTCCGCCCCAGCCGGGATTGACAGTCATCACTAATATAATATCGGCACATGGAAGGATTTCCGACAGTATAGATACAGATGTACCCGGACACACTGCAAGGCCGGCTTTTTTTCCGGCCTCATGAATCATCTGAATTATGCGGTGGGCATGATTTGTTGCCTCAAAGTGAAAGGTAATCCAGTCTGCTCCGGCCTTTGCAAAGGATTCTATATGAAGCTCCGGTTTTTCTATCATAAGATGAACATCAAAAGGAAGCTTTGTGAGCTTTCTTATTGAGCGGATTACAGGCTCGCCGTAGGTAATTTCAGGAACAAAGGAACCGTCCATTACATCGATATGCACTGCCCCGCCATTGTTATTTTCTATTTTTTTAATCTCACCTTCCAGGTTTGCAAAATCAGCTGAAAGAAGTGATGGTGCCAAAATTTGAGTTTTCATTTGGAGATTATTTTAACAAAAAAATGCGGAATTTACAATAATATAGTTTAAATTGTGTGTTTTCCCCCAAAAAAACTGAGGAGCTCCCGCGGTGATAACAATAAATCTTCAGGCACAAACTATTCCGCATTATAAAAAAATCCAGAAACACTGGCTCCCAGTCACGGCTTCGTGATTCAAAACCGCGCAATAATGCGCTACACGCTTTTTGTGGTATAGAAACTATTTACTGCTGCTACGCAGCAGCCACAAAAAGAGTGTTTTTGAATCACGCCCCGCTCCTTCGCGCCAACACAGTTAAACCAATTTATAATGCGGAATACCTTCACCGTCCTTCATCCCGCCCCTCAGATTTTTTTAAGCATCGCGTTTTATATTATTGTAACTCCCCCCCCCCGCTTTAAAATAATCTCCAAGTAAAATTTCAAAAAAAACACGTAGATGTAAAGTTTGTCTCCGTAGTGAAAAATGATACTCGCCAACATCATCCCCGTTGGCGAGTGTCATTTTTCACGAGAGGAGGCAAACTTTAAGAAATTCGAAGCTTTTCTACGAAATTTTACTTGACAGATTATCACTTTCGCTTTATAAATATTGTCCCAATTTTACTAAATTCTCATATTTTTTATTGATTAAAAATCTTTTCTTGTATAAAATAGAATTTAGACACTATGGACATTCAGACAGAAGCTGAACTTAAGGTTGCCCTGGGCTTTCTGCAGCAGGGAAACCCTTTAGAGGCACAAAAAATCATAAGTTCTCTCTTCGAGCATGACCTGGAAAGCACAGAGCTTGTGTATACAAATAAGTGCTGTATCTTCTGGATTGATTCCATAAAGCGTCTCAAGAGTATTGACGATTCGTTTGAACGCAGCGAAAGCATTCTTCTGGAATGGAAAAACTTTCAGGATTATATTTCGCGCGAAAGTCATCCTTATGAGCCGGCTCAATTTGCCGTCCAGCAGGGATTCTTTAAAAACGCATTGGAAGAATACAAAAAAATGCTTGAGGAAAAAGATCCGCTCCAGAAAGCAGAAATCTACAAGAACACCGGCATCTGCTATAAAAAGCTTGGAGATTTCGAAAATGCACGGACTTTTCTTACAGAAGCAAACAATATATATCCGAATCTTTCTTCGGTGCTTGCGGAGCTGGCAGACTGCTATTCACTTTGCGGCGAAGATAAATTCGGAAAAGTGCTGTACAGGGAAGCATTTTTTGCTGACCCGGACAGCATAGACCTTGATTTTCTTGATTCTGAGCTTATTAAATGCCTTATCGAAAAGACAAAAAGCAAGGGCTATTCAGGAAAAGCGCTCCTCTACTGGATTCCGGTTTACGGAGTTCTCGGCGGAGTTTTTAACATTAAGAGAGAGCTGACTTCCCAGGAAGTCGCCAGACTAAAAAAAGACATCTACGCAATGGAAAATGAAATAAAGGATCCTTCGTGCAACAGCGAGATTCTTATTCCGCGTATGCTGAACTGTTATTTCTGGCTTATGGATCATTATGATTTGGCAAATGAAAATCAGGCCAAGATTAATGAGGTGTTACTAAGAATAAAACTACTGGATACGGCTGTGTACGAAATGTACATAAAATAACACAGCACCAGATGAAGGAGATTACAATGGCAGATTTATTGCAGTCAATTCAGGACATGCTTAAGGAAGAGACTTGGACTCGTGCAACAATCAGTAACTACACACAGAATGATCTTATGGAGCTTGCTGCTAAGGTTGAACAGGCAAAGCAGGAAGGCGTAGAAAAAGAGCTTAAAGAAATCTGTGAAGAACACCTTTCTCACTCAAAAGACAGCATTATTGCACTCTACATCACCGGTATTCTTTCACTTCATGACATTGAAAATGATTCTCTTGAGACACTCGTAGACATTTTCCAGAAGAACCACAAAGAAAATATTGTTTCTTATCTTTGTGAAAGCATTCTTGCAGATGACGAAAACAATAAATTTGCACTCCGCACTCTTGCAGACAGTTACCTTGCAGAAGGAAACGACAAGGTTTGGGAGCTTTACGAAAAAATCGTACGCATAGACTTCGAAGAAGCTGACCTTGCAAAGCTTCTCGCTGAGCACTATGAAACAGCCGGCGATAAAGACAATGCAATCAGCTACTACAAAAAGGCTATTCTCCGCTACATCAACGCAAATAATTACAATGCATGTAAGGAAGTATGGTCTAAGCTCGTTCAGCTTATGCCTGAAGAATTCGACTTCTTCCAGAACATCAGAAGAAAGATTTCTAAGCAGATGGGTGATATCAAAACTACTACCCTCATGCAGGAACTCTACAATTACTATAAAGACAACAAAAAATGGGATATTGCGATCACAATTCTTAAGCAGAATCTCGAAATTGAACCTAAAGACGGCTGGGCTCGTAAAGAAATTACAGATTGTTTCCGCGGCAAATATGCTTCTCACAGCCACCTCGAAGATTACATCCGCTCTTCTAACCTTTCACAGAACTACAGAAACGTATTCGAAGCAATCAGCGACTTTGAAAAGCACATTGCTTTCGACAAGAACGGCTTTGTATTCCACAGAAACTGGGGTGTTGGACAGATTAAGAGCCTCGACAACGATACTCTTGTAATCAACTTTGGAAAGGCCGGCATTCATGAAATTAAGCTTTCTATGGCCGTTACAGCCCTCAAGCCTCTCGCAAATGACCATATCTGGGTTCTTATTGCCCTCAACTATGTAAAAGAAGGCGACAAAAAGATTCCTCTTGCAGAAAAAATCAAAAAGGACAAGGTTTGGGCTCTTAAAACAATCATTAAGAGCTACGATAACAACTGCGACCTTAAGACAATCAAAAATATACTTGTACGCACTGTTACAGAAAAAGACGGAAAAACAAAGAAGGAATACGGAATTCTTACTTCCGGCGAATGGACATCCTGGAACGCAGCCGCAAAGAAGATTCTTGAAACAGATCCAGCTTTCGGCGTAAATCCTAACGATATCAACATGTATACAGTTCGCGAAGGAAACATTACACCTGTAGAAAAGCTGGCAAACGAATTCAAGGCACAGAAAGCCTTCTTTGCCCGCGTAGATATCTTTATGAAGTTCTTTAATGATGAAGAAATGGATCGTACAAACGACTACTTTGCCGAAATGTACGCTTACTTCACAGGCTTCCTCAAGAATATTACAAAGGTTACAGAGCAGGTTATTGCTTCTTATCTTATTGCCCGCGAGGTAAGCACAAAGGATTCCCGCTTTATCTATCCTGTAAAGGAGACTTTCGCAGAAATCTATAAACGTATTCTTGACCAGGAAAAAGATACTCCTCCTAAGGGACCTTGTGAAATTTACTCAGAACTTAAGGACTCAAAAAATACACACCTTAAGGCAGACTTCCTTAACTGCATCAAAGAGCTGCTTCCTGACTGGAACACTCAGTATATTCACCTCTTCCCTACTGTCCTCGACATGAAGCGTATTGATGAGCTTATCAAAGCAGGCTTTACAGCAGATGTTCAGAAGCTTGTTAAAACCAGCTTTGAATCTTATAAAGATTACCGCGAAACTGTTCTCTTCTTCTTCGAAAAGTGTCAGAATTACGACTGGTTCAAGGCTGCCGGCGTTTCTTATGAGAAGCAGCTTATTACCCTTATCAACATAATTGAACTTACCTCCCGCGAAATCAGCAACCATGTTAATACTACAGAAAACAAGAAGATCAAGAAGAACGCAATTGATCTTCTTTTCAAAGACGATGCTATCTTCAACTTTATGTTCCAGAATGGCGAAGACTGCGTAAAGAAGATGTATACCCTTCTTGATGATATTGCTGATTCTGATATTGACTCTTACAAGCTGCTCGCACGTAACAAGATTCGCGAAATCTACCCTAATTTCGTATTCCGCGCTTCTACAGAAGAAAAGAACTCTCAGCCAAAGGGTATGATTGTAACTTCTAAGAAGCTTGCAGAAAAGAAGGCTGAAATCGACAACATTAAGAATGTTGAACTCGAAACTAACAAGAAAGACCTTGCAGATGCTAAGGCTAAGGGAGACCTTAAAGAAAACGCTGAATATCAGGCCGCAAAAGAGCGCAAGCAGTACCTCGAGCATACTCTTTCTAAGCTTCAGGAAGAACTCAACCGCGCCGTTATCTTTGACCCTACAACAAGCACAACTGCAATTGTTTCTTTTGCTACAGAAGTTACTCTGCATAACAACATCGAAAACAAGGACGAAGTTTATACAATTCTTGGACCTTGGGAATCAGATCCGGACAACAACATTATTTCTTATATGTCTCCATTCGGAAATGCAATTCTCGACAAGAAAGTTGGAGATTCTGCTAAGTTTGTTATCAACGAGCACAACTACGACTATACAATCAAGTCTATTGAGAAGGCAAAGAACATCTAAAAAACAGGAGACGTTTTCAATTGGATAACCTTACAGCAAGAATCATTGAATTGTCGGCGGGAGTTTATGTAATTCCCGCAACAACAAATGTTGGTGTAATAACAAGTGAAAACGACTCCTCAAATGATTCTTCTGTTGATGTTTATCTGATTGATTCCGGCTGTACAGAAATTGACGGAGAATACGTTCTGGATGTACTTAAAGCCTTTTTTGAACAGCAGGGTCAATACTTTACCCTCAAAGCTATTATCACAACACATGGGCACGCAGATCATTGCGGAGCCCATAATTTTTTAAAAGAAGAGACTGGCTGTGCCCTCTGGGCCGCAAAACACGAACAGGGTGCCATGGAAACCCCGATTATTCAGGGAACCGTGCTGTGGGGCGGCTACCCTCCTCACGAAATGAGGACTCTTTTTTTTATGCCCTCTCCTACTTATCTTGACCGTTCTTTAACTGCAGATGAAACAATAAAGCTTTCCGGCGGCCGCACAATTTCCTTTATGGAGCTTAAGGGCCACAGCTACGAAAATCTCTGCGTAATTATTTCTGACAAAAAGAATAAGAAGGTGATTTTTCCGGGCGACAATATTTTCCCGCGCAACGAAATTATAAATCACTGGATTCCTCTTATACTGAATCCGGTTCAATATATGGAATCTTTAGATCAGCTTTGTGCTATTGAAAATGTTGAATGGTGCATTCCAAGCCATGGAGATTTTTTAAAGCGGAATATTAACGAAGCCGCAGAGCTGAATAAAATTGCAATCATTTCTACAAGAACCTGTATCTTAGATTCTTTGAAAACAAAAAAACGCCTTACAGCAGAAGAAATTGTAAAATATGTTGCAGACAAAAACGAAATGAAACTGAGCTTCAGCCAGTATGCGCTTGTAAGCTCTACCGTAAAATCTTACATTGCGGTTATGCACGATGCCCGAGAAATCAAAATGGAAGTGAGCGACAATAAATTGTACTTCTCACTTCCAGTGCAAAAATAAAAAGGTGGTTTCGATACGCACTACGTGCTACTCAACCACCGGTGCTTGAGTGCCGTGAAGCGGTGTATCAAAACCACTTTTTCTACTCTTAATATTTATTATTTACAGATTTACTTTCATCCCAGTTTTCATAAATACTGGCGCCGCTTGAAGTTCCAATTCTGCTGGCACCTGCTTCAAGCATAGTAATAAGGGTTCTTGCACTTCTGATACCGCCTGAAGCCTTTACCCCCATATCATCACCAACTGTTTTTCGCATAAGCTTAACATGAGATTCACTTGCACCATTTGGCAGAGGCATACCGTCAATTCCCTTAGGATTAGCAAAACCGGTAGAAGTCTTTACAAAATCTGCACCCGCTTTTTTAGCACAAAGACAGGCATTTACAATAGCCTTATCATCTAAAAGACAGGTTTCAATAATTGTTTTTACGATTATATTTTTTCCAAGTTTTTTACCAGCCTCTTTGCAGGCAGTAACAACATCAAGAATATCAGTTTCAACCTCAGTAAAACGGCCGTCCTTTGCGGCGCCAATATTGATTACCATATCAATTTCGTCAGCACCGTTAGAAATTGCATTTTTTGCCTCAGAAATTTTATCGGCGGTGGTAGTTGCTCCAAGCGGAAAACCTACAACAGTACAAACCTTTACACCAGAGCCTTCAAGTTCATTTGCGGCAGCAGAAACATAAACAGGATTAACACAAACAGAAGCAAAGCCGTAACGTTTTGCTTCCTGACATAAAATTACTATCTCTCGAATTCCTGCCTGTGGAGCAAGAAGTGTATGGTCAATATATTTTGCAAGTTCTTCTTTAGTCATAACGTGATTATACTTTACATAATAGATTTATTCAAATATCAGTTGCGAATTTTTGCCTGTTGCTGTATTATTTTATATATATTTTAAATATTATAGGAGCAAATATGGCATTTAAAGTAACAGACAATTGCGTAAACTGTGGAGCTTGTGAACCAGACTGCCCGGTAGGAGCAATTTCAGAGAAGGATGGAGCTCGCGTAATCGACGCTTCTACATGTATTAGTTGTGGTTCTTGCGCAGGCTCATGTCCCGCAGAAGCAATTGTTGAAGAATAGTTTGAATATTATAAACTACTTAACGGGGCTCTCTAAAAGACAGCCCCGTTTTTTTGCTTTTTTTCTTTTTTACCTCATTTTTTCATATACTGCCGCTGCTCAGAATACGCAGAAGGACGGCATTAAGAAAATCATTATTGAAAAAGAAAAGCTTCCGGTTATTGAAAGCCTTTCCCCTTCCCGCGCCAATACAGTTTTTAGAGATTATAATGCCATAGTTGAATCTAACAGCATGGCTATAAGCGCAGGCCGTGAACCGGAAATAATGTTCTTTCAGTATACAAACACAGAAGGCTTTACCTTTCAGGGGCTTGCGGGCAGAACCTGCATAAATCAGGAAACCCTTGCGACCTTAAATCAAATAGAAAATGCCCAGGATGATATAAAAGGACACACCCTGATTTTGCCGGTGGTAAACGGAATCTTTATTGCGGTAGACCGGGGCCTCAATTCTGTTGAAATACTTTTACAGGAAAATTACAGCACTCAAACCTTAACAAAAGATACTTTATATTATAATATAGATGGGAGAGATTATCTGTTCTTGCGCAGCAAACGCTTTACCCCCACAGAAAGAGCATATTTTCTTGATTCGGCCCTGAGACTCCCGCTGGATAACGATGCTTTCTGGGTTTCTTCGGAATTCGGAAAACGGAAGAATCCTTTTTCAGGCGAAATTAAAAACCATAATGGCATTGATTTAGCCGCTGACGAAGGAACTCCGGTTTATGCCATAAAGGATGGAGCCGTTTATACAGCAATTGAAAATGACAGGGAATTCGGAAACTATATAATTCTTAGTCATGATCAGGGAAAAATGACAAGCGTATATGCACACCTTTCAAAAATTACTGTAGAACGCTATCAGTATGTAAAGAAAGGAACCGTAATAGGCTTTGTAGGACAAACGGGTATGGCAACCGGCCCTCACCTTCATTTTGAAATAAGGCAGGGCGGAGAAGCCAAAGATCCGCGTAAAACACTGAACATAAAAGAATGATGAAAAAGACCTTTTGTGCGAAAAATCTTCTTGTTTCTCTCTTTCTGGCCCTATGGGGAAGCTCCGTATTAAGTGCGGAAAGCTTTCGCGTAAGCAAGGTTCATGAGCTCGCGGTTTTACAGTCAGCAGACTCCGAAGGTACTGCAAGGCTTGGCATTAACGACTCGCTTGCAATCAGTCTGCCGGAGGACCAGACATTTATAGAAGGTCTCGAGCTTAAATTTGAAATTCCGGAGGCCGTAGCTTCCTGGATGGACTCGGTAGCCTGCTCGGTTTATGCCAATATCAGTCCTGTTCCAAAGGCTTCTCAAATTGACTATAGCGGAACCAGGGCCTATGTAAAAACCCTGCCGGGAAAGCTTTCCTGGGTTCTTCAGATTCCGCTAAAAAAAGATAATACAATTAAATCAAATAATTACACCACAAAGGTAGATACTATAATCACGCCTTCTAAAAATGTTGTTTTTGTAAGATTACAGCCGGTTATGAAGGGTGTACCGGAAGAAACTCTCTATGCCATTATTCCTATTACGGTAAAGCCGATTCTTATGAATAAGGGACAGCTGGCAATTAAGCTTGTTCCGCCGGAAAAAAAGCTTGAGCCCTGCACTATCTTTATTGATGATAAGATGCTGCCGCTTTCAGAAAATCCTAAGGTACTTCTGGAAACGGGTATTCATAATATTTCAATTATTTCTGATTCTTACCGCAATGAGGTTCGCACTGTTCGTATAGACCGGGCAAAAACAACGGAGCTCACTGTAGTTATGAAGAGTCTTGAGCCTACCCTGCTTATTACGGCTCCAGAGGGCACTGAGGTGCTGCTTGATGATGTAAAATGCACAAGCTTCGGCAAGGAATTCGTAATTACTGAGGGTGAGCACATAATTAAGTTTACCATCGGTAACTATCAGATTGTACGCTCAATTAACGCAATAAAAGGTAAAACCTACACCGCAAACTTCGCACTGGACCTGGATATCACAGAAAACTAAGGTCATTCTGAACTTGTTTCAGAATCTATCTGAAGGCTCCAATTACAGACTCCAGAAAAGCTTCTGAATGACGGATTTTTTATATTTTTTTCTATTTCGATTAAAGATTTCGGCTGGTGGGGTCGATAATAAATATATCGGGAACATTTTCCCCTCCCACCCATGTTCCCGATTGCCTGATGGGCATGGCTCGGATCTATTCCGAGCCTTTTTT
>CAMNGG010000394.1 GCA_946537975.1 uncultured Treponema sp.
TTAATCCAAGGGTAAGGTGTGCGCGGAGTATCAATTACATACTCGCGTTTTGCATCATCAAAGTGTCCGAACTTCATGTGCATCTCCTGTATTTTTTAGTGGTTTTCAAAAAAATAGCGAAAACGTTGTAGTAAAATTATATCGTAAGATTTATTTTTATGCAATTGATTTTTTTGTAATACTTTTGATTACAACTTTACAACGGTGCCGCCTTTTATGAGTCGGCCTGTAACCATTTCTTTTTTTGGTACAAAAGTTTCTGGATTTTCAATTTTAGAGATAAGAGCTTCTGCCATAGTACGACCGATAGTCTCACCATTTTGTTCATAAGTTGTAAGAGGTGGAATCATCATGGAGGTGAGGGCAATGCCGTCGTAACCAACAATGCTTATATCTTTACCAGGAGTGAGCCCATGACTTGAAAGTTCTCTTATTCCACCAAGTGTTGCGTAATCATCCGGGTAAAAAATACAAGTTGGAGGTTCAGGGAGTGAAAGAAAAACTTCTGTAGCGGCAGAACTTGTAACCGGGTCATGGTATAAGCCTTCTGCAAAATATTCCGGTGGTACATTAATACCGTGACGTTTGCAAACTTCTTTGAATGCAGTAATGCGCTGTTCTGTAACCCAGGTTTTTTCACCATGAATCATCGCAATCTTTTTATGACCGCAGGAAATAACATATTCAAGAAGTTCATTAATTCCGGCTGTGTAGTCGCTCATAACTGCGGCATGTGAAATATCATAAAAATAATCCAGGGACACTGTCGGGATTTCACTTTTTACAAGTTGAGTAATTCCAGTTGAAGTATAATCACAGGAAAGAAGAGCAACTCCGTCGTAATTGCGGGCGAGTGAGTGAGAATAGTAGTCATAATTTTTTGTCGAATCACCGCTTACAAAAGTCATTTCGTAGCCGCGGCTAAAAGCAACCTTTTGAATGCCGCTTATGATAGTTGCAAAATATTGATGCTGAAATCCCGCACCAGTTTTATCCTCAAATATTACACCAATGTCATAAGTGCGGTTTGTACGTAAACTGCGGGCTGCAATATTTGGATGATATCCCATCTCATGTGCTTTTTTCTGAATAAACTCTGTCGTCTCAATGCTGATTTCAGGACTGCTCTTAAGTGCCTTGCTTACTGTAGAAAAGGAAACATTACATTCCCTTGCAATGTCTTTTAGCGTAACCAAATTCTACGCCTCCACTAAAACGTTGTAGCTTTATTGTACACCTAAAACACTGTTTTTCGCAAACGTTTTCGCATAAAATATGAAAGAGGAGGGAGCCCCCTCCTGCGCTCGCACTGAACTGAACCCCAAAAGTTGGACACTTTTGGAGGTATAAAATATGAGCAAGAGCTTGTCTTATGAAGAAAAATTAGAACTCATAAGATTATGGAAAGAAGAAAATTATTCGAGAAGAATGCTAACTGAACATTTCGGAGTATCACAGCATGTTGTAGATCGATGGAAAAAACGTTATTTAATTCATGGAGAAAAAGGATTAATTTCAAGAAAAACAAATCGTCCTTATACAAAAGAACAAATAGAAAAAATTCTACAAGAACTTAAAACTGGAATTTCACAGAAAACAATTGCAGCTAAATATCAGATTTCCCATTCAACTTTATCTAGATGGATGTTAAGATATCAATATATGGGAAAATTTGATCCAACAAAAGCAATAACACCAGATGAAATAAAATCTCTAAAAAAAGAGAATAAAGACAATCCAACTATGATGGAACTGTTAGAGAGGCTTGAGTATTCAGAAATGGAGAATGCATGCCTAAAAAAATTGGCGACCTTAGTTCAAGCTCGCAAAGAGAAAAATCAGAAGCAATCAAAGAATTAAGGTCAGTATATAAATTAGATAGATTGCTGAAATACTTTGATTTAAAGCGTTCGACATTTTATGAGAATATAAAACCCAAGAAAGATAAATACATTGAGATTAAACAGAAAATCCTTGAGATTTATAATAAAAGCAATAAACGAAAAGGATACAGGTGGATAACATCTGATTTGCATAAATCAGGGGTTCAGATTAATCATAAAACAGTATTACGTTTGATGCAGCAGCTGGGAATAAAAAGTATTGTTAGATCAAAGAAATATAATTCTTATTCAGGAGCAACTTCCGGAATTGCAGTAGAAAATATCCTTCAAAGAAATTTTTCTACAACATCAATTAATCAGAAATGGACAACTGATGTAACAGAATTTAAGGTTTGTGGTAAAAAAATATATCTTTCAGGTATTATGGATATGCATAGTAAGGAGATTATCGCCCATACTGTAAGTTTTTCACCTAATATGAAACTTATTATGAACATGATAAAACTTGCATATAAAAAAACTGGAAATCCAAAAAATGTAATAATTCAATCTGATCAAGGATGGCAATATAGGCATATTTCATATAAGTATTTCCTGAAAAAGAAACATGCAATTCAAAGTATGTCTCGAAAAGGAAATTGTCTTGATAATGCTGTAATTGAAAATTTCTGGGGTATATTAAAAACAGAATGGTTTTATCTTAATGATTTTGATTCTGTTGATAAGTTTCTGGAAGAACTAGAATCGTATATTCATTATTTTAATTATGAACGGGATTCCAGTGTTTTAAATTATCGGACTCCAATTGAAGTCCGAATGAAAAATATGGTAGCATAAAACTGTCCAAAAAATTGGGTTCAGTTCA
>CAMNGG010000395.1 GCA_946537975.1 uncultured Treponema sp.
TGTGATTTGTAGCAAAACCATTTTAACACGGAGAACCACTATGGATTTTTGTTTTTGATTAACTGTTCAAGTTCATTTTACAACGGACCAAATTTTTAATTTGCATAGAAAAAGCCCAACAAAATGTTGGACTCAAGATACGATACCGCAAGTGGTAGTAAAGGCCTGTCAACGTGGAAATCAAGACAATCAAAGAGTATAAAAATAAAGGTTACGATACCGCAAACGGTAGTAAAGGCCTGTCAACCCGAGGACCAAAAACTCGGTGGGCTGCTGGCATTGCGGGTTACGATACCGCAAGCGGTATTAAAGGCCTATCAACCAAGCAAGCTCGGCTTGGATACCTCGGACATCGAGGAGTTACGATACCGCAAGCGGTAGTAAAGGCCTATCAACGAACAGGCCGAAGCCGATTACGAGTGGGCTGCAGAGTTACGATACCGCAAGCGGTAGTAAAGGCCTATCAACTCCGCTAAAAAGCGTTCAGAAGGTTCTCTCGAAGTTACGATACCGCAAGCGGTATTAAAGGCCTATCAACCGAGTTGCAGCCAACTGAGGCGTGGAAACCCCGGATAATGTTACGATACCGCAAGCGGTATTAAAGGCCTATCAACAAACCGGTATCGGGCTTTCCAGTCCGCAACAAATCGTTACGATACCGCAAGCGGTAGTAAAGGCCTATCAACGGAATACATGCTGAATCAAAAATTGATTGCTGCAGCGTTACGATACCGCAAGCGGTATTAAAGGCCTATCAACAATTCTCGATGCAGTTGCTTGCGACCACCATGGTCGGTTACGATACCGCAAGCGGTAATAAAGGCCTGTCAACTAGGTCGAGCATTCCTCGACAATTACCACCGCATCTAGTTACGATACCGCAAGCGGTATTAAAGGCCTGTCAACTTTTATCCTCTAGAGGTACTTACCAAGTTATTAGCAACGTTACGATACCGCAAGCGGTATTAAAGGCCTGTCAACAGTGACGCTCAGAAGCCGCGTGGTTCCTGGTCTCTAAACCCTGTTTTTGAAAACCTTCGCCATTTTTTGCCAAAATCCTGCTGGCTGGAAATTTTTTTGTTTTGAAATTGCATGATTTTTGACCTCCATCCCTTGAAAATCAAGGCTTCAGCGTGTCCACGGAAAAAACTGAAAACCTCGACGGTAGAATGCGGCTTGCGGGCATGTGCCGGAGATTTTCATTTTTTATCATTAAAAAAATCGTTTATTCATTGCGGTGATAAGGGAAGTTTTTTTGTAGTCTTCGCCATCTTTCGGTAAACTCCTGCCATTAGGGGCAGTTATCCACGCCTTAGTGCGTGATTAATTCTCTGCGCTGCTGGGGAATGTTATCGATGATGAGATCCAGCAGCTTTTCTATATTATACCCGTATTCACCGGAATAGTATACTGGCGTAACAATATCCACTCCGGTAGCTTCCTTTACCCGGCGCTTGATGGAAACGGCTTGTTCCTGGAGAAAGTTTTCCAGAACTTCATCCGGACAGTTTCGGTTCTCGTCCCAATGTCTGCCTTTCATCGCTGCGTCGGATTGATTTATGGCGACTAAGATGCGGTCTGCCTGAATATTGGGAATGAGTACGTCGTTTAACAGCCGGTAAGTGGTTCCCATGTCCCTGTTCACCCCCTCTATGACCACCAGTACCATGTCTACCCAGCCGTAATAAGCATTGTTTTTCGTATAGGTTTTATACAGAAGGTCGATGATTTTTTTCGTGTGGATTTTGTCTTTCTCTACACCATCTCCCAGCCCAGGAGTATCCCAAAAACGTGCCACATTATTCAGTTCATAGCTGGCCAGTTCCATAGTCTCCGGGTCAACTCCGTCGCCCACTTTGGCAACGCATTTCTCAAAGAGGCTGTTGAGGGTAGTCGATTTGCCTGCTCCGGTTACGCCTGTTACCATGACGTCCAGCGGACGTATCTCCATATTGTTCATCTTTGTTTGAATATCCTCTAAACGATAGTTGTTATACATGGAATTACCACCTCCACCAAGGGCCGCCGAAAATAATTTTCTTGGCTATAGCGACTCCTCCACCAATAACAGTACCCAAAGCCCGTCCTATTGTTTCTCCAGTAGAGCCGAAGATGCTGCCGATATTTCCGCCGATGTCTGCTCCTTTGGCGGCGTACTCCTCAATGGTTTCGCTCCAGGTTTTTTTGATTTCTTTGGTGTAATCTTTTAATTCATCATTATCCCGCCACAAATATTCGTCTTTAGCGGTGTTGTCTACATACACGAGTCGTTTTTCCTTCGGCGTGTGTTGGATGATATAGTACAGCAGCTTGGACAGATTATACGGATTCTGTTTATCTTCTTCGGATTCTTTATAGCCTGCGGAGTAATAAATCGGCTCTACATCCACACCAGTGCCTTCCAGAATTCGTCTGCGCACCGATTGTACCTTGTCCTTTAAGAATTTTTCCAGTACGGGATCGGGCTTGTTCTCCTCATAGTTCCAGTGTTTCCCTTTCATGGCCACGTCACATTGATTAATGGCGACCAGTATTCTCTGGGATTTGTTGGAACCGAGGTTGGGGATGATTACGTTATTGATTAACTCATATGAGGTTCCCAGGTCTCTGGTGCTGCCATCAAGGATAACCAAAACTAAATCGATTAGGGCTTTGCCATTTTTGTCCACCTCGTTCAGTTTGTTGATGATGTTTTTGGCATGCCGGTTATCGGCTTCTTTCCCATCTCCAAGGCCCGGACTGTCCCATAGAATCAAATTCTTTAAGGTGTACTTTTCAATGTCCATTGTTTCCGGGTCAACCCCGATACCGACCTTGGCCACATCGGCATCGAACAGGGCGTTGATTGTGGAGCTTTTGCCGCAGCCGGTGGCACCGGTAATCATGATATTCACTTCCTGCTCCCGCAGATGGAGGATGTTTTTTAGCATTTTGTTTTTGTCCTGTTCTGCCAGGGAAGAATTTTGGATATCCTTTTCCAAATCATCGAAGATGGATTCTTTATTGATATTTGCCATGAGGTATACGTCCTTTCTGTGTTCTCATTAACGCTTACACTATATTTATCTATTCCAAAAAGTGAGATTTGGCATTTTACGTAAAAAAAATAAAAAAAAACAGGTCTATATGACCTGTAAGGCAATTTTTATCTATTTTTCATACAAACCTCATCCGCAAATACCGCAAGCGGTAGTAAAGGCCTATCAACAGTGACGCTCAGAAGCCGCGTGGTTCCTGGCCTCTAAACCCTGTTTTTGAAAACCTTCGCCATTTTTTGCCAAAATCCTGCTGGCTGGAAAATTTTTTGTTTTGAAAATACATGATTTTTGACCTCCATCCCTTGAAAATCAAGGCTTCAGCGTGTCCACGGAAAAAAACTGAAAACCTCGACGGTAGAATGCGGCTTGCGGGCATGTGCCGGAGGTTTTCACTTTTTGCTCGTGGTTGGGTACATTGGTGTGAATCTATGGCAGATAGTATAACAAGCTTTTGCCTATTTGTCGAGATTCGTCCAGTGCGACAAGGTACTGCGTATCATTTCTCGGATTTCCGTGATGGTGGTAACATCCTCCGTGTTCGCATGATTGATTTGGTTGCGTTCCACCCGGATTAAGAAATAATCCTTTAGACAGGCTAACATACTTTCAAAGCGCAGTGTGCTTTTTAGCAGGCCATTCTTGTACAATGCCCGATAGCGGTTCTCAAGTCTGGCCCACTTCTCGTCGTTACTCAGGAAAATTTCTGGCTGGCCGTTGTCGTTTTTCTCGTCGGTATAATCACTTTCCGGAATTTCAAATAGTTCATAGAGTGCTGCAGGAGAAAGTGCAGCCAGGCTGTTTAAGCTTTTTTCCAGTGTGGTATTCAGCAGATAATCCGTAAAGGAACGTTTGAAATTGGCGTTACGGCAATTTTGCTTATAGATGAGCTGAAAGACTTTTCCTACCATAGGATATTGATTCTCGAATGTCTGATACTTCATCTTTTTACTTTTTACGAAGATAAAATCGTAATCTGCATTCCTTAATTCCTGAAAGAAAGCGGACAAGCGCGGATACTTTGCTACATCGATTGTTCCGAGAGTTTTGTTCACGGATGTTGCAGATAAGATGCTGGCTTTCAAAAGGTCGGCAAGACTCATCGGTTTTGCGGAATCCGTTTCATTTTCCACACTTACGCGGTTGTATACGGTAAGGAAATATTGCTGCCAGCTGCGTCCGGTTTTCCGGCCTTCCTGCTCGCATTCCAGAATAATTCCTGGGTCTTCCGTATAGGCAATCTTGTGTTTGACCAAATAGGCAGGCAGCCATTCTGTACACAGGGTCATGGCCTGTTGTAAAAATCCTTTGCGTTCGCACCAACGGATGATGTCGAATTCTGTCGCATGCCCTTCGAGCAGTGCGCCGTATTCATTCTGCAGAGTCATGATGATGCTGGCAAAGAGATTTTCC
>CAMNGG010000396.1 GCA_946537975.1 uncultured Treponema sp.
TTCATCTGCTATCAGCGGCAAAAGCTTTTCTTCAAGAAAGTTTACTTCATCATAAGAATAGGCTTCTTCTTTTTTTATGATTGTAATTTCTCTGCTCATTTGTGTTAATATTATCAAATCACTCTTTTTTCGTAAATAAAGAAAGCTTTCATCCCCTTTATTCTTTATCTTACCCAAAAGAAGGACAGAAAATTCTTGCCTTGCTAGAAGCTCAAAAGAAGGAGTTGTTAGGCTTATGAAACACAGTGAAAATAATGACGGAATGCTTTCTGTGATGATTAATATTTGTACCCGTGTTGTAACCATGATTTTTATTATGATTACAATTTTCAAAAAATTCTTCAGCTCGGCTGGTTCAAAAAAGAGCTTTCATTGCCGAGGCTTCGGCTAATTACTTAATTGTTCTCCAGAAGGAATGCCTCGGCCTCGTTGTCGCCTTGTGTTGTCGAATAAAAATACGGAGTTTCCGCAGCGAACTCGCCGGCACAGGTGTCTACCATTTTAAAGCTACGCGGTGGATATAATATATTGCCATACGGATTCGAAACGTCTAACGACGTTTCCTTTTTATTATTTTCAGATTTTGCGTTAGCAAAATCCAATCCGTGTGGTGATTCCATTGTTACAATGTTAACTAATTTGTTAAGGAACCATTCATCAATCTTTGTAATATTGTGAATCTCTTCTACAGTCATAAGGCCGCGCTTAAGTGCCTGATAGATTGCGAAGATTCTCTGGTCTGTGCACTGGCCGACACGCTTGCGGATTTTTGTATCACCCTCTTTTTCAAAAGCCGGCAGGTTCAAATCCTTTACGCCGATTTCAGCTCCTCGTGCAGCCTTCAAAATTGCTTCTTCAAAATTTTGGCCTATAGCCATTACTTCTCCTGTTGCCTTCATCTGAGTACCAAGCTTGCGGGCTGCGTATACAAATTTGTCGAAAGGGAACTTTGGCATTTTTACAACAACGTAGTCGAGAACCGGCTCAAAGCAGGCCTTTGTTTTCTTTGTTACGAAGTTTGGAATTTCATCCAGGGTAAAGCCAACTGCTATGAGGGCTGCAACCTTTGCGATAGGGTAGCCTGTCGCTTTTGATGCCAGAGCTGACGAGCGGGAAACACGAGGGTTTACCTCAATAACTGCATATTCAAAGCTGTCCGGATTGAGGGCGAACTGGCAGTTACAGCCGCCTTCTATTCCGAGGGCGGAAATTATGTTGAGGGCTGCGCTTCGCAGCATCTGATATTCTTTATCTGCAAGAGTTACGGTTGGTGCAATTACGATTGAATCTCCGGTATGAACTCCGACCGGGTCAAAGTTTTCCATTGAACAAACAGTGATAACGTTACCGGTACTGTCGCGCATTACTTCGAACTCAACTTCCTTCCAGCCGGAAATACATTTTTCTACAAGAATCTGATGGATAGGTGAGCGGTGAAGTCCGTTGTGGGCAATTTCGTCTAACTCCCGTTCGTTAGTTACAATTCCACCACCGGTACCGCCGAGGGTAAAGGCCGGACGGATAATTGCCGGGAAGCCAATTTCATTATGAACAAAGTCTGCGGCATCTTCGTAAGTCGTAACTACCTTTGAAGGAATACAAGGTTCTCCGATTGCTTCCATTGTATCTTTAAACATCTGACGGTCTTCGGCCTTGTCGATTGTGGCAGGGCGGGCTCCAAGCAGCTGAACATTGTGGCTTGCAAGAAAGCCGGACTTTGCCAGCTCCATACTGAGGGTAAGACCTGTCTGGCCACCGAGAGTGGAAAGCAGGCTGTCTGGTTTTTCTTTTTCGATTATTCTTTCGACTGTTTTCAGAGTAAGTGGTTCAAGGTAGATTTCATCTGCCATGTAATGGTCTGTCATCAAGGTAGCTGGGTTCGAGTTTACAAGACAAACTTCAAGACCAAGGGATTTAAGTGCTTTGCAGGCCTGGTTTCCGGCGTAGTCAAATTCTGCCGCCTGTCCGATGATGATTGGACCGGAGCCTATTACCATTACTTTGTGGATGTTTTTATTTAGTGGCATGACTTGCCTCCATAAGCTTCAGAAAGTTGTCGAACAAAAAGTTTGTATCGTGTGGACCGCCGCAGGCTTCCGGATGGAACTGAACGCTGAAGGCCGGAATGTCTGTGTAGGTGATGCCCTCAACTGTTCCGTCGTTTACGTTGAAGAAAGACATTTTTGCGTAAGGCGGAAGGGAGGTATTTTCTACGGCGTAGCCATGGTTCTGACTTGTGATGTAGACTCGGCCTGTTTCAATGTCTTTGCAGGGGTGGTTTCCGCCGCGATGTCCGTATTTAAGTTTACTTGTTTTACAGCCGCGGGCCAGGGCCAGCATCTGGTGGCCAAGGCATATGCCGAAGATTGGGATAACTCTGGTGGTTGAGTCGTCAGCGGTGGTTGAGTAGGCCGAAGGCCGTATCGAAACCACCTGCTTGTTGTATTCACACAGTTTACGGATTTCTTCAATAACCCCAGTATTTTCCGCCGGGTCGCCGGGTCCGTTACTGAGCATAATGCCATCTGGAGCCATTTTGATTACTTCTTCTGCAGTGGTGTTATATGGAACTACGGTAACCTTGCAGCCACGTTTTTCGAGCTCGCGCTGAATGTTGAGCTTGGCTCCGAAGTCGAAGAGAACGATGTGATGTGCGGGGGCGTTGCGGGGGTGGCGCAGGTATGAAATCTCCGTCTGCGAATTACATGAGTGCACCTGCGCCTGAAGTTTTGCTTCGCAAAACTTCGTAGGCTTTGTAGTGGAATTATTACCCCCGCTAGAGAGGGTAGCGGAAGCCACCGCAGGTGAAGCCGAGGAGGCTGGAGCGCAGGGGGATACTTCCCCCTCCTTACTGGACTGAACCATCTGCACGGCGTTGGTTATCTGATAATCTTTGATTTTTGCCAGGAGTTCCTGCGGGCGGAGGTTTTCTGCGCTTTTGCCGCTTACAATCATGCCGTTCATTACGCCGGCTTCGCGAAGACGCTTTGTGAGGGCGCGGGTGTCGATGCCGCAGATGCCGATGATGCCCTGGCTTTTAAGGAAGCTGTTGAGGTCTCCTTCGCAGCGGAAGTTTGAAGGCTGGTCGCAGAGCTCGCGGACGATGTAGCCGCGTACCCAGGACTTTGAGCTTTCGAAGTCTGCAGGCATTACGCCGTAATTTCCGATTAGCGGGAAGGTCTGTGTAACAATCTGGCCGTAGTAGCTTGGGTCTGTGAGTGTTTCGACGTAGCCGGTCATTCCTGTGGTAAAGACTGTTTCACCGATTGTGGAGCCAGTTGCTCCGATTGAGCTTCCTTCGAATACTGTGCCGTCTGCCAGAATAAGATATGCAGTTTGCATTTTATAGACTTCCTCATGGGTTAGGCCGCAATTACAGATTGTCGGCCTGAAGCTGATTTACAAGGTGCGAAAGCATCCTTGTATGATTAAGTTATGCTGCAGCTTGTCCGCTGTCAGCATGAACAAAAAAAAGACGTTCATTCCATCTGGGGACAATAATTCCTCAAATCGAATGAACGTCTTTGTTCTTATATGTTATACAGTGTTTGCAAATTGTGGTCAATAGTTTTAAGTGTCAATAGTAGTATTAAATAGAACTACTATTGACACTTTTCTATAAAATTTATAAAACATAATTATCGACAAAGAGGTCGTAGATATAAATCTCCATTTGGGGAGCTATGTCTACGGCCTCTTTTTTTTTTGCTCCGCTTTTACAGCCGGGGCAGGAGGTTGCATGAAGTTTACAAAGATGCACGGCTGCGGAAACGATTATGTTTATTTTGACTGTATAAAGGTTGATTTTCCGGGCGGGGCTCAAGGTGAAAAACAGGCAGCCATAAAGCTGTCTGACCGTCATTTTGGAATCGGCGGTGATGGAATTATCCTTATCAAAAAGGGAACTAAGGCTGATTTTGAAATGGTTATGTACAATGCCGACGGAAGCCGAAGCCAGATGTGCGGTAACGGTGTACGCTGTGTTGGTAAGCTTGTTTACGACGCGGGCTACACTAAGGGCCACGAGTTTACTGTTGAGTCTATGGGGGCTGTTAAGGTCTTGACTGTAGTTGAAGGCGAGCGGGGCGACAAGGTTGCTAAGCTTTCGGTTGATATGGGTCAGCCGATTCTTGCCGGGGCGAAGATACCTGTGGCCCTCAAGAGCGACGAGCGGGTTATTCAGCATCCGCTTGTGATTGGTGGAGTTGAATATAAGGCGACCTGCGTGTCTATGGGAAATCCTCACGCAGTTGTATTTATAGATAAGAAGCCGGCTGATTTTCCTGTGTGCGAAGTTGGCCCGCTTTTTGAAAACGACAAGTTCTTCCCGGAGCGGACAAACACTGAGTTTGCTTATGTCGAAGACCGCCGCACTATCTGGATGCGGGTTTGGGAACGAGGAACCGGCGAGACTCTTGCCTGCGGAACCGGAACCTGTGCTACGGTAGTGGCTGCAATTCTGAACGGCCTGGTTGATGCGGGTGAAAAAATCACCGTGCACCTGCTGGGTGGCGACCTGGTGATTGAGTGGAGCGGTGACGAGAACGACAGTGTATTCATGACGGGACCAGCGGAGACTGTATTTAAAGGAGATGTCGAAATATGACAATTAACAAAAACTTTTTAGACCTGGAGGCCAGCTACCTCTTTTCAACCGTAAACAAAAAGACCCGCGAATTTATCGCCGCTCACCCGGAGGCAGATGTAATTAAGCTTTCAATCGGCGATGTAACAAAACCGCTTTGTCCAGCTGTAATCGAGGCAATGCATAAGGCAGTTGATGAAATGGCAGATGAGAAAACCTTCCGAGGCTATCCGCCTGAGCAGGGCTACGATTTTGTGCGCGAAAAGATTCTCGAATGGGATTACACAAAGCGCGGAATCGATTTACAGCTGGATGAGATTTTCCTTTCTGACGGTGCTAAATCTGACTGCGGAAATATCGGTGACATTTTTGCAACCGACAACACTGTTGCAATCTGCGACCCTGTTTACCCGGTTTACATCGATACAAATATTATGAACGGCCGCAAGGATAAAATCATCATTCTGCCTTGCAGTGCAGAGACAGACTTCCTTCCAGCCATCCCGGCAGCCGGCGACCCCGTTCCAGATATCATCTATTTGTGTTTTCCAAACAACCCGACAGGAACTGTGGCCCCAAAAGAATATCTTAAAAAATGGGTTGATTACGCAAATGCTCACCACAGCCTGATTCTTTTTGATTCAGCTTACGAAGCATTTATCACTGATGACAAATATCCAAAATCAATTTATGAAATTGAAGGGGCAAAGTCTTGTGCAATTGAGCTTCGTTCTTTTTCTAAAACTGCGGGCTTTACAGGCTTGCGCTGCGGCTACACAGTTGTTCCTCATGATCTTGTTTTTGATGGAACTGAACTGAATGCACTCTGGTTCCGCCGCCAGTCTACAAAGTTCAACGGCGTTTCCTACATTACTCAGCGCGCAGCCGAGGCTGTTTATTCAGAGGCTGGCCAGAAGCAGATTCAGGAAAATCTTTCCTTCTACCGCGAAAATGCCCGCATCATTTTTGAAAGCGTTACTGCTGCTGGCTTCAAAGCTTTTGGCGGCCAGTATTCTCCATACGTATGGCTTCAGATTCCAGAAGGCTTTACAAGCTGGTCTTTCTTCGACGAACTTCTTGAAAAGTGCAATGTAGTTGGAACTCCGGGAAGCGGCTTCGGTAAAATGGGCGAGGGCTACCTCCGTCTTACAGGCTTCGGCAGCCGTGATCGTACAATTGAAGCGGTAGAAAGAATTAAAAAGTATCGTGGACTTTAGTAATTGTCGAGCTTGTAATAATCCTGGGTAATTTTTTTGATATTTGGATAACAAAAAATTATGTTTCTATGAAAAATAACGTCTTGACGAGGTCTTTGAGATTCGCTAGTATTTGAACAATGATTTTTGGAATTAATTTTTTTACATTTGCTTTTTTCTCATTTTTTGCCTTTTTCTTTTTTGGCAAAAGATGCGTCGTACGAAAAGCATAGAATGTAAAAAAAGCTTATAAGAGAAAGCGGTTCTATCTTTTCGGGTAGAGCCGCTTTTTTTTTACGGTGGTCTAGAATCTCTGCCTTTGTCGACGGGATTCTAAAAATACCAGGAGGTAAAATTTGAAGATAGCATATAGCGGAATCGAAGGGGCTTTTGCTCATATTGCATCAGGGAGGATTTTCCCCGGACAGGAGCTGCAGGCCTTTGGAGATTTTCGTTCGGCTTATGAGGCAGTTGAAAAAGGGGAATGTGATTACGCTGTTCTTCCAATAGAAAATTCTTATGCGGGAGAGGTTGGTCAGGTTACCGACCTTATGTTTCAGGGCAGTCTTTTTGTAAACGGCGTGTATACACTGAACGTGCAGCAAAATCTGCTTGGGATTAAAGGTGCAAGCCTAACTACCGTTCGTAAGGTTGTTAGTCATCCACAGGCTTTGGAACAAAGTGCGGATTTTATTGCGGCCCAGGGTTATGCTGTTGAAGAGGCGGCCAATACGGCGAGGGCGGCGAAGATGGTTGCAGAACTGGGGGATGCTTCGGTTGCCGCTATAGCGAGTTCGGACACAGCGGCCTTGTATGGACTTGAGATTCTGGAGTCTGGTGTAAATGGCCATCAGGACAACTCAACCCGCTTTGCGATTCTTTCTAAAAAAGAAGGAGAACAAATAGATACAGGTTCGGATAACAATACCTTTATCCTGATGTTCGCCGTAAAAAACGAGGCTGGCGCTTTGGTAAAGGTTTTGAATAAGCTGGGTGAATTTGGTTACAACATGAGCGTAATTCACAGCCGCCCGCTTAAAGGTCTGGCCTGGAGCTATTATTTTTACATTGAGGCAGAGGGCGAATTCGGCACAGAAGCCTATAAGCAGATGATTTCCGAAATGGAATATCGCTGTAGTAAATTGAAAGTGTTAGGAAGGTTTTAGTATGAATATGAATTTCGAAAAAAGGTTAGCAATCCCGGCGGAGGTAAAGGAACAGTATCCGCTTTCGGGAAAGGTTGGAAAAATTGTTGAGGAAAAGCGCGCGGAACTTCGTGCGGTTTTTGAAGGACGACTAAATAAGCTGCTTTTGATTATCGGGCCATGCTCGGCAGATAACGAGGACGCTGTGCTTGATTATATGAACCGTCTTGTTCCTGTTCAGGAAAAAGTTCGTGATAAAATCTTAATGGTTCCCCGCATTTACACAAACAAGCCGCGTACTACCGGCGAAGGCTACAAGGGAATGCTTCATCAGCCGGACCCGAACCAGAAGCCTGACCTTTACAAGGGAATTGTTGCCTGCCGTCACATGCACATGCGTGCCGTAGAAGAAACCGGTTTTATCTTTGCAGACGAAATGCTGTATCCGGAAAATTATCAGTATCTGGATGATGTGCTCGGTTACGTTGCGGTAGGAGCCCGCTCTGTTGAAGACCAGCAGCATCGTCTCACAGCCAGCGGTATCGAGGTTCCTGTCGGAATGAAAAATCCTACCAGTGGAGATTACGCAGTAATGATGAACGCAATTCTAGCGGCTCAGCATCCTCATACCTTTATTTACCGTGGCTGGGAAGTTCACTCGGAAGGCAACGAACATTGTCACGCAATTCTCCGCGGTTCAACAGACAAACACGGAACTCATCAGCAGAATTATCACTATGAAGACCTTGTTCGATTGTGCGATGCTTACGATGCGCGGGAACTTAAAAATCCGGCTGTTATCATCGATACCAATCATTCGAACTCAAATAAAAATCCTTTTGAGCAGCCGCGAATTATAATGGATGTTCTCAATTCCTGCCGCCACAGTGAACGCGTAGACAGACTTGTAAAGGGCTTTATGATTGAAAGCTACATCGAAGACGGTTGTCAGAAAATCGGTGAAGGCGTATACGGAAAATCAATTACAGATCCATGCCTTGGCTGGGAGAAAACAGAACGTCTTGTTTATGATATTGCTGAGAAATTGTAAGACTCGCAATTTTATAATTTTCTGGCAAGCCTTTCTGCGGCTTTGATGAAACGGGCAGGAAGGACTTCCATATTTTTTGTACCGCCTATCATAAGTTTACCTTTGATTTTAAATCCTGAGTAGCTTAAGATTTCTTTTACGGCTGTGTAGGCTTTTGTGCTCTGACCGGCGAGAATGTTGAAAGGGAAGGGGGTGGTACAGGTGTTTACAACAATTGCTTTTTTACCCTTGAGAAGAGGAATCGGGATGCCCATTTTGTTTTCGCCCATCATAACGGCAACCTGGCGGTCGAAGAGGCATTTGAGTTTTCCATTGATGTTGCCCCAGTAAACCGGCGAACCTACAATTAAAGCGTCACAGTTTTGAAGTGCTTTTCCAATTTTATGTGCATCATCCTGAGGAAGAATACAAGTTCCATTTTCACGGCATTTCATACAGCCTATACAGCATTTAAAATCAAGATTATTGACATCAATGAATTCTGTTTCGTTGTTGGCATCTTGAAGACATTTTTCCATGATGTGAAGAATTTGTGAAACCTTACCGGCTTTTCTAGGTGATCCGTTTAGAATTAAAACTTTCATATTTTCTCCTGATTATTTGTATCTTTATATTATAACAGATAAAAAGGAGAAATGTGTTTCTAATTATTAAATAATAATTCCGCCGGTGAGAACTAAAGCTCCAATTAAGAGGAAAATAAAGTCGCGAAGGTGTACTTTGTATGATTTTGTACAGCAGGTTCTTGTTCTCAGATAAAAGCCGCGAAGTTCTGCTGCTGTTGCGGTTGATTCAATTTTGCGGACTGAAGAAATAAGCAGAGGAAAGCAGAGCGGCAGAATCATTCCGAATTTTTTCAAAGGATTTTTTACCTCAAAGTCTACGCCACGTGCCTGCTGAGACTCAATAATTGCGCTCATCTCAATTGAAAAAATCGGGATAAAGCGGATTGCACTTGTGAAAGTAAAAGCATACTTATACGGAATGTGCAGATACTTTACCATTGTATTTGAGAGATCGTTCAGGTTAGTAACTGAAATCAAAATTGAAAGAGGTAAAGTTGCTCCCATAAGGCGAAGGACAAGCAAAAGACCTTTCTGAATTGCAAGCCCTGTGATTGAAAAACTACCAATCGTTAGTAAAGGATCTCCCTGACGGATAACCAGAACCTGAAGAATAAAGAGGAAGATAGACATTTTGATAAGGCCGCGGAGAATACCCAGAGTTCTCTGCAAAAGTCCGTTGCCGTGAAGAAATCCTGCGTTCCCTGCCACAGCCATGAGTATATTAAAAACAATTACCCCAATCAAATAAAAAGGGTTCGATGAGCAGAAGGAAGCAGCACAAATCAAAATTGAGACAAATATTTTTACAAGGGGATGCATTCTGTGAAGCACTGAGCTTCCTGGTAAATAGTCTAGAAATCCTTTCATTTTTCTACATCTCCTTTGACTGACCGTTTATTTCTTTAATTTTCGTTATCATTTCGTCGTCGGTAAATATGCCGTCAAATGCCGGGCCAAGCAGCATGGCAACCTGAGCAATCTGTGGCGGCAAAAGTCGGGCTCGCTGTAAAAGGTCTCTGTTACTGAGTACCTCGCGGGTTGCGCCCTGGCCAAGAATCTCGCCACGGTTCATTACGATGATTGTCTTTGCAAAGTCGAGGACAACCTCCATGTCGTGGCAGACCATAATTACTGTTGTTCCGCTTTCGTTGAGGGCGCGGATCTTACTCATCACTTCCATACACTCGCGATAGTCGAGTCCGGTAGTCGGTTCATCAAGAATCAGGATTTCCGGATTGAGAGCAATAAGGCAGGCAAGGCAGAGTCTCTGGCGCTGGCCCCGGCTCATATTAAATGGCTCTGTGTCACCGTCAAAACCGAACTCGCTAAGCGTTTTTGAAACACGCTCTTTAATTTCGGCTTCAGGGATTCCGTTGTTGCGCAGACTGAAGGCAATTTCTTCGTGAACTGTTCCGCAGCAAATCTGTCGGTCCGGATTCTGGAAAAGAAAGCCTATGTTTTTTGCAAGAGCGCTGACCTTCTGCTTTTTTGTATTCTGGCCAAGTACAAGTACGTCACCGGTGCTCGGTTTAAGAAGTCCGTTTGTAAGTTTGGAGAAGGTTGATTTTCCCGCTCCGTTCGAACCGATGATTGAAATAAAATCGCCCTTGTGGACCTTTACGTTCAGGTCGCGGACGTTTGCAGTTTCGTTGTAAGAAAAGCCGACGTGTGAGAACTCGAGAACGACATCGCTGTCAGACTGGGCTTCTCCGTTTTGGGTAGATTGTCCGGTCGAGCCGGACAATGACATTGCTGTATTAGCTGATGACTGAAGCACCTTCTTCACAAACTCTGCAGCCTCTTGGGCATTCAGGCAAATCCTGTCCTCAGCCTTCATGCCGGCGGGTGCCAGTCCCTGGTCAACCATTTTTCCTGTAAGGGTAAGAACACGCGGGCAATTAATTCCGGCCTCTTCCATTTCTCTCTGATGGGTGAGGGTAGATCTGATTTCACCGTAGTGAACGCAGGTGCCGTGTTCAAGAACAATTAACTTTTTTACAAATTCGCAGAGCAGCATGATTTTCTGTTCTGCAACAACAATTGTGATTCCCTTTTCTTCATTGAGCTTTTTAAGCATCTCAAAAATCTGAACCGAAGAAGCAGGATCAAGCTCGCCGGTAGGTTCATCTAAAACCAAAATATCCGGTTCGAGTGCAAGAATTGCCGCAATTAAAACCTTCTGCTTCTGGCCGCCACTGAGAGAAGAAATCTCCTTGTGACGAAGCTCGCTGATTCCGAGTGTTTCGAGCGAGCCTGTAATTCGGCTTTCAATTTCATCAGCAGGGATACCAAAGTTTTCAAGACCAAAAAGAATTTCGTCTTCAACAAAGTAGCCGGTAATCTGACTTTCAATATCCTGAAATACAGAGCCGACCTTAAGTGCAAGCTTTCCCGCATTAATTTCAAAGGTGTCGGTTCCATCAACTTTAACACTGCCGTAAAAGTCTCCGGTGTAGTGGTGAGGAATCAGCCCGTTTATGCAGTTACAAAGTGTTGTCTTTCCCGCACCCGACTCGCCGATTATTCCCACAAAACCGCCCTTTTCAATCTCAAGCGATATTTTCTCCAGAGCATTTTTCTTAGCCCCGTTGTACTTAAAAGTAAGTTCCTGTATTTCGATCATTTCTATTTCCTGGTTAATAAATGGAATTATTGAAAGTGTAATCAGTGATGTAATAAAGAAATCGAAACCAGATTTGACACGGAGTAGAAAATGACTGACGACAACATGTGTAAGGCCGCTGGCGGCCGTTGTTCAATAGCAAAGCGTTAAGAAAATTGCGTAAGCAATTTTTAGCTTTACCACACCCCCCGTTGGCCAGTGTCATTTTCTACGGGAGTAACAGATCTGGTGTTTTAGTTACTCTTCATTTTTAGCACTTTCAACAATTTCCTTTTTCAATGCTTTCATCAATGGTACATAAAGCGCTGCAACAATAATCGCATTCAAAGTAGCAGTTCCAAGAACGATAGGCACATAAGCAGCCATAGCAGATGGATCAGACTTAATGAATACAAACAAAAGCACTGTATAAAGTCCGCCGGAAATCACAGTACTTACAAAAGTCGTAATTGCCGCAAGACCAATCTTCATTCCCTTTGTCTTAGCAGGGATATAAATCAAAAGACCCATAGCAAGGGCGCCGGCTGCTTCAGAAGCAAAGTTCAGATAAGGAGTTCCCGGGAAGAATTGGCAGATAGCACCAGCGATAATACCAATAATCAGACTGTAATAAACCTTTGGTCTGATAATGACAATTGCCATACAGTACATTGCGATAATGAAATTTGGCTTCATTCCAAATAAGTTGATAAAGGTTCCTACAAAGAACTTAAGAACAGCACCGGCCGCAAGTAATACTGCTGTAAGGAGCAGGTCCTGAAGACTGATACCTTTTTTTTCTGTTTCGTTTAATACTCTTTTTTCCATTTTGGTTACCTCATTAATTAGTTTGTGAACAAGCGGATGTGCACGAGGTCGCCTGCTCTTGTTACTATTTACAGTAACACACTTTAATGTTACTGTAAATAGTAACATAGATTTTTTTATTAAATATAACAGAAATTTATATTTTGTGAGTACAATAAAAACCCCGGAAATTCTAAATTCCGGGGCAAAATCTTTTACAGGAGTATATGTATTACTTTTTATATAGCCGCAAATCCCTTTTCGAGGTCTGCAATAATATCATCAATATGCTCAGTACCGATTGAAAGACGGATTGTGTTCTGAGCAATTCCCTGATCTGCAAGCTCTTCGTCGTTGAGCTGGCTGTGAGTTGTGGATGCCGGATGAATCACCAGAGACTTTACATCCGCAACATTTGCGAGCAGACTGAAAATCTTAAGATTGTCTATAAACTTCCAGGCCTCCTCGCGGCCTCCCTTGATGTTGAAGGTGAAGATGCTTGCTCCACCATTAGGGAAGTATTTCTGATAGAGGGCATGGTCCGGATGATCAGTCAGTGAAGGATGGTTTACCTTTTCTACCTTTGGATGCTTGCTGAGGAATTCAACAACCTTCTTTGTGTTTTCTGCGTGACGGTCAAGGCGGAGGCTGAGAGTTTCAACTCCTTGCAAAAGAAGGAAGGCGTTGAATGGGCTGATTGTCGCACCTGTGTCGCGAAGCAAAATTGCACGGATGTAAGTAACAAAGGCAGCAGGACCAACAGCGTCGTAGAAAGAAACTCCGTGATAGCTTGGGTTAGGAGCCGCAATCTGAGGATAGTTGCCGCTCGCCTTCCAGTTGAACTTACCGCTTTCAACGATGATACCGCCAAGAGTTGTTCCGTGGCCGCCAAGGAACTTTGTAGCTGAGTGCACTACGATGTCAGCTCCGTGCTCAAACGGACGGATGAGATAAGGTGTTCCAAAGGTGTTATCTACAACTACCGGGAGGCCGTGCTTGTGAGCGATGGCTGCAATTGCGTCCAGGTCTGGAATATCTGAGTTAGGATTGCCTAATGTTTCAAGATAAATTGCTCGGGTGTTTTCCTTGATTGCGCCTTCAACTTCTGCCAGGTTATGAGCGTCTACAAAAGTGGTGCTGATGCCGTACTGAGGAAGTGTGTGTGCGAGCAGGTTGTAGCTTCCGCCGTAAATTGTTTTCTGAGCAACGATGTGACCGCCGTTTGCAGCCAGAGCCTCGATTGTATAAGTAATTGCCGCAGCTCCAGAAGCAAGTGCAAGTGCAGCCGAACCGCCTTCGAGAGCAGCTACTCGTTTTTCGAGAACGTCCTGAGTTGAGTTTGTGAGACGTCCGTAAATGTTTCCGGCATCAGCAAGACCAAAGCGGTCTGCCGCATGCTTTGAATTGTGGAATACATAAGATGTAGTCTGATAAATTGGTACTGCGCGTGCATCTGTTGCAGGATCTGCACTTTCCTGTCCAACGTGTAATTGTAAAGTTTCGAATTTATAATTTGACATATTGATACCTCTTTAGTTCGGTGGTTGAGTAGTACGGTGCTGAATCACCTACCGTATCGAAACCACGTTTTTTTCCTACAGTGATTTCGATACGACGCTACGCGTTTACTCAATCACCAGAAATGATATATAGATTGATTTTAAAAACGACAGCAGAG
>CAMNGG010000397.1 GCA_946537975.1 uncultured Treponema sp.
ACGAAAGAGAAGATTCCGAGGAAGCCCCATTTACTGTTGATTTTCTTGTAAGCAGTAAGGGGGCTTTCCTGAGTCTTACGACCAATTGCAATTTCTGTAATAAGAAGTGCAAAACCAAATGTGAGTGCAAGGGCGAGATAAACTACGAGGAAAAGTCCTCCGCCATCTTTTGCAGCAAGATAAGGGAAGCGCCAGATGTTTCCTAATCCAACGGCACTACCAGCTGCGGCAAGAACGAACCCGATTGAACTGGTAAACGAGTTACGCTGTTTTGTTTGTGTTTCCATAAACAATACTCCTATAAATTTTTTTACAGTAATATTTTAACATAAAAAAAAATAATGTTCAAAAATATAAATACATATTATAATTACGTTATGGAATTAGACCTGAAAATTACAAAAAGTTTAACATCTTCATATGAACGGGCCAAGCTTGTATCTCTTTTTGTTACCCTTGCCTCTTTGTTATATCATACAACTATCTGCATTGTTTTTTATTTCATCAATGTAAAGCAGATGTTTTTTTATAATTTTATCAGCATTAGTGTTTTTCTTTTTATTTTATTTTTAGTTCCACGTATTAAATCATATATTCTGCCTTATATGCTGGCTTTTGCAGAAGTCTTAGTCCATCAGATACTGGCAGATTATTTTCTCGGTTCTTATTCAAGCTTTCATTCCTTTATTTTATTGCTTGGTCTTTTGCCTTTTATTATTTTTGAAAATAAAAAGCGTTATGCTCTTCCAGTTACGATTTTAAGTTCTCTTATTTATATTTATTTTTCATGTCGGAATATTGAAGCTCATGCAGATGTTTCCTCAGGTATTATTTTTGCCATAAGATGTATAAACATTTCTATTACCGTTTTTATTATTATTTTTGTAATTCTGATATATACACGCATTGTTTATAAAATTGAGTATTATCTTCAGCGACACAATGAAACTCTGGAAAATGAAATAAAAATGGCAGCTGTAATTCAGCAGAATTTTTTCAAACAGGAAGTTGAAAATATAAAAAAATATGAGGTTGCATATTTCAGCCGGCCTATGGTTGGAGTTTCCGGTGACCTTTATGATTTTTATAAGAACGGTGAAAAGCTGGATGGTCTGGGTATTTTTGATGTTTCAGGACATGGTATTTCTTCCGGACTTGTAACAATGCTTGTAAAAAATATTATTCATCAGGAATTTTATAAGCAGCAGGAGCTTGAGCTTTGGGAAATTGTAAACAATATTAATGACCGGGTAATTGAAGAAAAAGGTGATATTCAGAATTATCTTACCGGAATACTTATTCGTCTTTATGAAAATAAATTTGAACTTGTTGACGCCGGACATCCAGCTCCGATTTTGTATAAGAAAAAAACAGGAGAATGCAGTTTTGTAGAGCTGAGTAAAAAATCTGTGGGTGTAATTGGTATTGCGGATTTTCCTGTTTTTTATGAATCGATTTTTTATGATTTTGAAGATGGCGATGAACTGATTTTATATTCCGATGGTGTAATTGATATTAAGAATGATAAAGATGAATACTTTGGAAAAGAGCGTCTATTGGATGCGGTAAAAGTTAATATAGAAAAATCAGCGGCCGAGCAGGTTGGTTTTATTGCAAATAATATTTATTCTTTCTGTGCCAGCCGTGAACAGACTGATGACATTACAATTATTGTTTTAAAGAAGTAACAATGCAATTTCCTATTACTCCCTATCTTGAAGAAATCTGTGAGGCAATAAAAAAGTCTCCCTCCCGTTTTTTGATTTTAACTGCGGAAACGGCGGCCGGTAAGTCTACGGTTTTGCCGCTGGCTTTGCTGCAAAATTTTTCCGGAAAAATATTAATGACAGAACCTCGTCGTATTGCTGTTCTTGGAGTGGCAAATCGAGTTAGTGAGCTCTGGGGCGGGGAGTGCGGTGGAAAGGCTGATGAGGTGGGTTATAAAATTCATCTGGAAAAGCATGTGTCCCGCGATACAAGGCTTGAGGTTGTGACAGAGGCGATTCTTGTAAGGCAGCTGCAGAATGACCCGGCACTGGAAGATTACAAACTGGTGGTGCTGGATGAGTTTCATGAGCGCTCGGTGAATACGGATCTGGCTCTGGCTTTTTTGAAAGAAGCCATGCAGCTGAGGGATGACCTTTTTGTTATTGTAATGTCGGCGACTATTGATACGGGGAAGCTTGTATGGTGGTTGAGTAGGACAGAGTCCGTATCGAAACCACCTGTCGATGTGCCAGTGTTTAAGGTGCCAGGCAGACTCTTTCCGGTGAAGGTGGTTTATGAACCGGACAAGTCTTTAGTGACGTTGATTAAAGAGGTCTTGAGGTCTGATGTGGTTTCGATACGGCCTTCGGCCTACTCAACCACCGGGAATAAGCAAGCCGGAAATATTCTTGTTTTTCTTCCCGGCATTGCAGATATCAGACGGGCTCAGGAAGAGCTTGAAGCGAGCGGCCTCTTTGGTAATGACTCAGATAGTGATCTGGAATTATGCATTTTGCATTCTTCCATTTCTTTAGAGGAACAGAAAAAAGTTCTTGCTCCTTCGAAGAAGCGGCGGGTGATTCTTTCTTCGGCAATTGCAGAGACCTCGCTTACGGTTCCGGGAGTTTCAATTGTAATAGACAGCGGCCTTGCCCGTGTAAACCGGCTGGATATTAACAGCGGAATGGAAAAGCTTTCTACTGAAAGGGAATGTGAATTTTCTGCAGAACAGCGTAAGGGGCGGGCAGGCCGACTTTGCGAAGGAACCTGTATCCGCCTCTGGGACCAGCATGATCCGAGGGTAAAAGAACTTGACCCGGAGATTCTTCGTGCAGACCTTGTGCCTCTTGTTTTGGAATGCAGCGAGCGTGGCGTTTATTCTCTGGATGGAATTGATTGGCTGGATAAGCCTTCTGCTGCTGCCTGGACAGAAAGTACGGCATTGCTTCGTCAGCTTGGAATGCTGAAGGCTGATGGTCATATTACTGATAAAGGAAAGGCCGCTTTGACTCTTGGTCTGCATCCAAGGCTGGCAGGAATTGCTCTGGCTGATTTTGATGCGCTGACCGGTAAGCTTGGGGCAGAGGGACGCAGATTGTTAATACAGTTCAGTTCATATTCTCGTTCTTCTGTGGAATTGCAGAAACGCTTTATTGCAGATCTGGAAAGGCGTCTTTCTGCAAGCGGATATACAGAAAAGGAAAAACCTGACTTTTTGATTTTATGCGGATATCCGGACAGGCTTGCAAAACGCATGAGCCAAGCGGGAGTTGACCCGGCAGAGTATAAGTTTGCCGGGGGAAGACAGGCAAAGCTCTATAACAAAAGGGCACCTTTGTGGCTGGTTGCTCCGGAGGTTATGGCAGGAAATAAAGAAGCAGTAATCTTTGATTTAGTCGAGCTTGATGAGGCAAAAATCGCTGAATTTCTTGAAAAACACTGCGAAATTCGCGAAAAATGCTCATTTACTCAAGGGACTTTGCAAAAATTTGAAGAAAAATGCTTTGGAGAAATCATTCTTTCATCTAAGAAAATCCCTCTTTCCGAAGGAGATTATGGCCGGGCCTGGGTTACAGAAATTGAGGAAAAAGGGATAGAATGTCTTCCTTTGAATGATAAAATCAATAATCTATTGCTTAGAGCTGAGTTTATTGAGCAGCAGAAAGGGTCAGGTGAAAAACTGAAGACTAAACTCCAGACTACTGCAGAAGAATGGCTGGTACCTTTTCTTGCGGGGAAAAATTCGCTGGACAGGGCAACTGTTTATGACGCTTTATACTGGTATCTTGAGGGTGCAGAAATAGACCGTCAGGCTCCGGAAATGCTGACTCTTGAAAACGGCCGCCGCGTCAAAGTAAAATACGAAAAGCAGGCAGAAATAAGGCCGGTTATAGAAATCATTATTCAGCGGATTTTCGGCTGCTTTACAACACCACAAATCTGCGGAAAAAAAGTTTTACTGCGCTTGCTTTCGCCGGCCAGTCGTCCCCTGCAGGTTACAGAAGATCTTGAACACTTCTGGACAGGAGCCTGGGTAGAAATCTGCAAGGAAATGAAGGGTAGATATCCCAAGCATAACTGGGATTATACGGTGGTTGAGTGATGCGGAGCATCGTATCGAAACCACCGTTTGAGACGAAAAATGTGGTTTCGATACGCCCTTCGGGCTACTCAACCACCGATGTTTTAGAAAAGGAATTTATTTATGAATATCATTTTAGTTATTTTAGGAATTTTAAGTATTGCTTATGACGCAATTCTTATTCTTATAAATCCGGGAACCTTTCTTGATATTGTTGTTTCCTTTACTCATATCTGGCTGGCACTTGGTGCCTATCTGATTTTTCTGGGAATCTACCGAATAAAAACCGGCCATTCTTTCTGGAGAATCTGGAAGCGCTGGATTAAAATAACCTTCGTTAGTCTGGCTTCTGTTTGCGGAACAATTGCAATAATCAATTTGATTTTAATTCTGAATCCGGTTGTTGTTGGAATTGAAGATAAGGCAGACAATGTGATTCTTCTTGGCGGCGGAATTGATAAGGATGGAAGACTGCCAAAATCGGTAATAACAAGAGTGGAAAAAACTGCTGAATATCTGAACAAAAATCAGGAAGCTCTTTGCGTTGTAACTGGTGGAACTCTTAAATGGCTTCCTTATCCGGAGGCACCCGAGCTTAAAAATCAGCTTGTAAAAAGAGGAATAGCGCCGGAAAGAATTTTAGTTGAAGATCAGGCTAAGGATACGATTCAAAACCTGCAGTTCAGTTGTAAAATGCTGGCCGAGTTCAGGGGACAAAGTATTGGAGAAGTTCTTCAGACTCCTACAGCTATAGTAACAAGCCGCTTTCATTTGCGCAGGGCAGAAAGACTTGCCAGAAGAATGGGCTATAAAAATATAAAAGGCATCCCGGCGGGATGTCCTGCAATTTATGTTCCCCACAACTATGTGAGGGAAATCTGTGCTTATGTAAAACTGAATCTTCGAATTCTGCTGACGGGAGAGCCTTCTAGATTACAATAGATTGCTTCGCCCTTCGGGCTCGCAATGACATCATTGCGAGGAGCGGAGCGACGTGGCAATCTACTTTCCAAGTGCGATTGAACGGTCGCAGGCTGCAGTAACAGCTTCGATTACTGCATTGCGGAAGTTGTTCTTTTCGAGGGCAGCAACGCCTTCGATTGTTGTACCGGCAGGTGAGCAAACCATGTCTTTAAGAGCGGCCGGATGTTTTCCACTTTCCAGAACCATTCCTGCAGAACCGTAAACTGTCTGAGCGGCGTAGGTGTAAGCCTGAGTTCTTGGCATTCCGCAGCGAACGGCAGCATCAGCCAGAGCCTCAATAAACATGAAAACAAAGGCAGGACCAGAACCACTTACTGCAGTCACACAGTCCATCAGCTTTTCAGGAACTACTTCTACGCGACCGGCTGAGCTCAGAATCTCAAGTGCATTTTTTGCTTCTGCTTCAGAAATATTATCTTTATAGGTAACGGCTGTCATGGCTTCGCCAATCTGAGCACAAACATTAGGCATCATACGGATGAATCTTGCACGTGGTGCCCAGCTTTCTAGCTTTTCAATTTTTACTCCGGCTGCCATTGAAATAATTACAGCATTTGTCGGGATGTGACCAGCAATCTCTGCAAAAACATCAGCCAGAAACTGAGGCTTAACTGCCAGGAAAATATAATCGCAGTCGAGCACATCTGTGTTAGCTTCAACAAAGGCAGCACCTGTTTCTGCTGCAAAGGCCTTACCCATTTCTTTGTTTTTATCAGTCACCTTAATCTGGCTGACATCATATTTTTTGCAAACAGCACGCATAATAGCGCCGCCCATTGCACCTGTTCCAATACATCCGATTTTCATATTATCGCCTCGCTAAATCTTTTGAATTAATATAGCTCATTATTAAAGGTGTGTCGAGGAAAGATGATTTATGATACTTTTGTTATTGTCTATGACAATATTTGCTATTTTGTCAAAGGTGGGGTATAATTTTAAAGATACTTTAAATTGTTGTTTAAAAAAGGAGTTTACAGCATGAACAGCAAGCAAAAACTTTCCGACATAGTTTTCAGTAAAAAACTGTTTATTATCTACTTGTGTACATATTTTGTACCATTTTTCTGCAGCTGGCTGGCTTTCATTTATCTGAAGTTATTTAGCCCCGCAGATACATTACGAGGAATGGCTTCTGCAACAGGTGTGATTGGAAGTATAGGAATTGTGGCCTTTGTCCTTACCTGGTGGTTTTCGCAGAAAAAGCGTTTTGAAAAATTTAATCCAGATGATCCGGCATCAGTAAAAAAAATGAATAAGCTTGCAAAAAGCTTTCAGAATATTACTCTTGCAACGGCGATTGCTAATGGTGCAGTTTGTGCGGCCCTTGTACAGTTTTCATTCGGAATGAAGGGAGTCGAGGTTGATACCGCCCCTCTTTATACAACCTGTGTTGGTAACGTAATTGTTATTTCGGCAACTTTCTATATTCGTTTTCTTCAGAC
>CAMNGG010000398.1 GCA_946537975.1 uncultured Treponema sp.
ACAAAAACACTGAAGGCAGGAACCAGTTCATAAAGAGAAACTTCTCCTGCGCCAAGTGCCAGGCCAAGGTCTGCTTTTAAGCCGCTGTCATTCTGACGGAGAGATTCAAAACCAAGTTCGTAGAGTTTTTCCAGATAGTTTTTTACACCGACTTTATTAAGTGTACTTACAGCAGGAACATTAAGGCTGGAAGCAAGAGCTATACGCATTCGGACCGGACCGTTAAAACGGTTATTGAAATTCTCCGGGATATAAAGCTTATCATTTCCGAATTCACTTGGTACATCAGCAAGGACAGTTGAAGGCTGAAGAATATTCTGTTCAAGGGCAAGAGCATAAAGGAAAGGCTTCATAGAAGAGCCAGGCTGATTCTTTACAAGAACACCGTCTATCTGACCGCTGTTTTCGCTGTCAAAAAAATCACCGTTGCCGAGCCAGGAAATTACAGAACCGTCTTCGTTATTAAGCAGAAGGAGAGAACCATTTGTTATGCGTGAATCCCGGGCCTGCTCAAGGGCTTCCATTAAAAAGTTTTGAGCCATATCAGAAATTTCTAAATCGATACTTGTATGTAGTTCGTAAGGAAGATGACCTTGATATGATTCTGCTTTGCTGCTCAGATAATTCACAAAATGAGGAAGTTGAAAAGGATATTTAAAATAGTGTGAATTAAAAGCAGCTTCTGCGGCAGAGTCGCTAATTGTCTGAAACCTTTTTGAATGTTCTACAGGATTATAATAAGTTGGATTTCTTGGAATATAAGAAAGGACTTGAATTTGCCCGTCAGATAAATCTTTAAGCTCGCAGCCAAAATAAGTTCTTGCACCGGAAGTTACACCGCTGGAGTTTGCTCCAAAATAAATATTATTCAGGTAAAGCTCCAGAATCTTTTTTTTACTGAGCTTGGCTTCGATACGATAAGCATAGAAAATATCTTTTAATTTTCTGCGGATTGAATAAGAATTATCCTGATTAACTGTTTTTGCAAGCTGCATTGAAATTGTCGAAGCACCACGAACAGTTTTTCCTGCCTTTTTATTTTGAATAAGGGCGCCCGCAATTGCCAGCCAGTCTACTCCGTGATGAAAATAAAAACGACGGTCTTCCTGGCGGATAAAGCTTTTTTGAAGTTTCTTAGGAATTCTTTGAATCGGAGTAAATTCCCGTCGTCCTCCGCCCTTAATCGCCGTAACCTGCACAAGCTCGCCGCGGCGGTCGTAAATCCTGCAGCTGTATTCATGCGCACAAAACTCCGCCAGCTCAGGAAAAGGCAGGAGGCGCAAAACCAGAGGAGGCCCGAAGAGAAGGCAGAAAACTATTGAGGCAATAAGGATGGATAGCTTCGCCTTCAGCGGTTCCTGAGCTTGTCGAAGAGCGCAATGACCGGGCCATTTAGAGCTGAAAAGACGAAGCAATCGTAAGGGGCAGAGACGTCGCACAATATTACTCAATTATAAATAAGTATCCGTCGCTGCGGCCGAACACCTCAGGCTCATACATACATTCACCCTGAACAGGCGGAGTAGGATAAATACCTCGTCGAACTGCACGGAAGGTAAAGTCAAAGAAGTATCTGCCCGAATGCATTTCATCCCAGAAGAACTGGGCTTCGTTATCGGTAATATTTTTATGACTTACCCAGCTTCTCCAGCTGCGGGAATTATTGCTTTGAGCGGCCGATCCGTTTGTAACGAGAGTAGAATCAAGAATCTCTGCTCCTGAAGGAATTGGGGCTCGTACGGCAACATATTCGCGGGTACGGCTTGTTTCAATAAATACCTTAGCCTTATAGATTTTTCCACTTTCGAGCTTAAGGTCATTTGTGTCCTTTGTTACATTAATGAGCTCACCTGTGTCAAAATCTGTAATCTCATAAGTAATCTTTAAGCCTTCATCGCGGGCTGCCTGAGCTTCATCAGGAAGTGCATACTTCATTTCTACAGTGTAGAAGAGGTAGCCGTCTCCATCCTTTTCGAATACAAGAGGAATTGCCTTATCGCGGGCAAGAGAAGCAACAAACTCATCTTCAAAAGGCAGGCTCAGAGTTTTTGGTTTTGCGGCAACTCCATTGAAGCTTTCCTTCATCAGCTGTCTTCCGTTGAGGGAAGCAGTAGCTGTGTAATTTGTTGAATCCAGCTTGCGCTTCTGAATATAAGTATAAATTGATTCGAGTACAGCCGAGGTTGTAATGGTATTCTGCCAGCGGCCCTTAGTCTGCTTTTTCAGAAGAGTGTAAATGAGGCGGTCCACCATTTCGTCATCAGGATTAACTGTTACGAAAGCAGAAAGAATTGAGGCGTACTGAACAGTTTCATTCTGATAGCAGAACCAGTAACCGCTTTTTGCTTTTTTAGAAAGAGTTACGGTACGCTGATCCGGCTGCAGGTAAGAGCGAATCTTTTTATTGATGATTTGCGCTTTTTCAAGATCAGCTGCTTTGCCGCTATTTGAGTAAGCTAACGAAAGGCAGGCAGCGGCATCAAGAGTAAGCTCATCAACCTTTGCATAAAGCTCATCACGAACTGAATCAAGAGAATTGTCTTTTAACAGAGCGAAGAGATAGCAGGCAAAGGCCTTATCATAATCATAATAATT
>CAMNGG010000399.1 GCA_946537975.1 uncultured Treponema sp.
ATTCGTTTTTTATTATTTTCAAAAATTACAGAAACCTTTTGTACGTCATCCTCGTCTTTTTTATACATTGAATTAACGCTGAAATTTTTTTCACCGTTTTTTACAATTTGTGAATCAACGTGAGTACGAAAAGAAATTCCATACGAAGAATAATAAAGAGACTCAAGAATATTACTTTTACCCTGTCCGTTTTCACCAACAAAATAGACCTCTCTATTAGAAAGGTCTATAGTGTCATTTTTAAGATTTCGGAAATTGTAAAAAGTTTGATAAAGGAACGGCATATAAAAACTCAAAGTCATGCTGAACTTGTTTCAGCATCTATATCAAATAGACCCTGAAACAAGTTCAGGGTGACCAATCAATTTTTAGTAGTTCATTGGCATAATTACATGGATGTAATCACCGGCAGGCTCGCTTCTCATAATTACAGCCTTTGTAATGTTAGCTTCTCCGCTGCCATCACTGTCAGAAATATTGAAATCAAAAACAACATTTTCTGAATCAATTACCTTAAGCGGTTCGGTAACATAAGTAAAGTTCAAAGCCATCGAAATATCCTGACCATCATAACGACATGGAATCTCTTCATCTGCAGAACCAATATCTGAATCAGGAGAAATAAGCTTAAGCACTCCGGAAGAAATCTTGAAAATAATTCGGCTTACTTTTTTATCAACCATGATTGTTGTACGTTTAAGAGCTGCATCCAAATCAGCCTTATTAACCATGAATGACATTGTAAGATTTTCTGGAATTACCTTCTGGTAGTTAGGGAACTGACCATCAATGAGAACTGAAGAAAATTCTACATTTCCAAATTTTACGAAAATAGATTTATCAACTACCGCAAGCTGAAGGTTTCCTTCATCAGGAGCATTCTTAAGAATACAGCCAAGAATTTTTGTAGGAATAATTGCGGGCTGGAAATCAGGAATACTCAAGCCTGTTTTATTGTCGCAGGAAAGACGGCGTCCATCTGTTGCAACCATTGTAAGTGTTTCACCATTTTTAATGAAATATACACCTGTCATAAAATAGCGGTTGCGGTCATCTGAAACTGCAAAAATAGTTTCACTAATCATTTCCTTAAAATCTTTTGAAGGAAGCTCAAAGAATGGAAGATTCTCGCTTGTACCAGACTCAGGGAATTTATCGCTTGCCTGACTCTTAAGCTGGAACTTAACTTTCTTTGCAATAGGCTTAATTGTAACACCAATATCTTCCTGAATAAATTCAATTTCACCAGAAGGTAAAGAAGAAAGAATACTCATAAACTTATCACAGAAAATTGTTGTCCTACCCTGCTCCTGAATATCTACAGGAATAACAGTTGAAAATTTAACTGTTGAATCAGTTGCCTTAATAGTCAAAGAATTATTTTCGGCTATGATAAGGATATTTGAAAGAATTGAAACAGGACTTTTATTTGTAATAATTTCCTGAGCAATTGAAATTTCTTTGATCATTGCGTCTCTGTCAAATGTAAACTTCATATTATTTATTCTCCTTTTACACTTTGTTTATTATTTATTATATTTTTTAAAATATAGTAATAGTAATAATAAGGTATGTGCATTCTGTGGAAAAGTAATTTAATTCTTTATATCTGCAAGATTTAAATTGTTAATAAACTGAATGGTTTAATTAACTTTTTATCCACATATCCACATTTTAATTAATTATTTCTAAATTATCCACTTTAAAGCGGCAATTTATCAACATTTTTTATAAGGCTATTTCTATTTTTTGTACTCCTTAATTTCCCTTATATATAATTGTATTTTTGATTCCAGGGTTGGATCAATTTTTATTTGTTCTGCAATCTTTTTGTATGCTGTCATAATTGTAGAATGATCTTTACCACCGAATTCATTTCCAAGTTCTGTATAGGCTATTTCAGTAAGCTCACGGGCAATATAGATTGCAATCTGTCGTGGAACAACATATTTTTTATCACGTTTTTTGCTCTTTAAATCTGAAACAGAAATCTGGTAATTTTCTGCAATAACCTTCTGAATAATATCAAGAGAAATATTTTCACTTGAATTAGAACTGATGATATCACGAAGAAGATTTTTTACAATTTCAAGATTTAATTTTTTACCAATCAGCTCTTCATAACCAAGTACTTTATCAAGAGCTGATTCCAACTCACGAACGTTAGTTTCCACATTCTTAGCAATATAATCAATAATTTCAGGTTCAAGACTTCTGTTATGAATTTCAATTTTTTTCTGAAGAATTGCACAGCGGGTTTCATAGTTAGGTGGTTGAAGATCAATACAAACACCGCTGGAAATTCTGCTTACAAGTCTTTCCGCCATTGTTTTTATTTCGCGGATAGGACGGTCGCAGGTAAAAACCATTTGTGCTTTTTTCTGAGAAAGAGCATCAAAGGTTAAATACAATTCTTCCTGAGTTGATTCTTTTCCCTGGAGAAAGTGAATATCATCAAGCAAAAGAACATCAAGATTTCTGTATTTATTTTTAAAAGATTTTTCTGTTTTTTCTTTTAATGAGAGAATAAATTCATTTGTGAAGCTTTCTGCAGAAACATAGCAGATTTTCAGTTTTTCAGAATTGTGATTATTAATATAGTTTCCGATTGCCTGCATAAGATGAGTTTTTCCAAGACCAGAACCACCATAAAACAAAATCGGATTGAATTTTTTTCCAGGTTCATTTGCAACAGCTATAGCGGCATTATAAGCATACTGACTGTTTTCTCCAGGAATAAAAGTTTCAAAGGTATAATCCTCCAGAAGCTGCTGATGTTTTTTGAAGCTTTGTTTTTTAGAATCTCCTGAATCAGAACTTTTTTTGTCTTTTGTTATATTTTCATTTGAGTCTTCTGATTTTTCAGATTTTGAAGAGCTTTCATTTGTGTCAGATTTTTTAGATTCCTCTTCTTTGACAACAATAACATTTAATTTGATATTATCCTGATCTGTAATTTCTTTAAGTTTTTTTAATACGATATCAAAATGCCCTTTTTTCTCCATGGCCTGTTTAAGAAAAGTTGATCCAACAGACACAGTAATAGTATCAATAGTGTCCTCAACATAGTTCATATTGAACCAGAGCTTAAAAATATCTTCATTATTTTGAGATTTATATAAATCATGGAGTACTTTCATTGTGTACTCCCAGGCTTCTTCATAAATTCTTTCTGACATTCTTTTATTATCCTAGACTTATGAAAATTCTTCAAGTCTTTTGTAGTTTTTGTTAAACTAACTATAGTTAGTTACAGCGTTTATTGAATTTAAAGGTAAAATCGTGTAAAATAACCTATTCCAAAGTATTTTCTTATATATTAGATACTTATTTTGAAAGAAAATCATAAAAAAGGATATAAATATGTCAGCAGATTACGGTGCAAGTAACATCCAGGTTTTAAAAGGACTTGAAGCAGTACGCAAAAGACCTGGTATGTATATTGGTTCTACAGGTCCTCGTGGACTTCATCACCTTGTTTATGAAACAGTAGATAACTCTATCGATGAAGCTATGGCTGGCTTCTGTGATACAGTAGTTGTTGCTCTTGAGCGTGATGATATTTGTCGCGTAGAAGATAACGGACGTGGTATTCCTGTTGATATTCACCCTACAGAAAAAATTTCTGCCCTTGAGCTTGTACTTACAAGATTGCACGCAGGTGGTAAATTTGATAAAGGTTCATATAAGGTTTCCGGCGGTTTGCATGGTGTTGGTGTATCCTGTGTAAATGCTTTGTCTGACTGGATGGAAGCAACTGTTAAACGTGATGGTCATATTTATCAGCAGAAATATGAACGCGGTGTTCCAAAAACAAAAGTAGAAGTTATTGGTGATATTGGTCCAGACGAGCATGGTACAACAATCCGCTGGAAGGCTGACAAAACAATTTTTACTGAAACTACAACTTATGATTATGATGTTCTGCGCGACCGCTTGCGCGAGCTTGCTTTCTTGAACAGCGGCGTTGTAATTATTTTCCGCGATGAACGTCTTGAAAATCCAAAAGAAGAAGTTCTTAAGTTCGAAGGCGGTATCAACGAATTCGTAAAAGAAATTGATGAAGGAAAGGCTGTTGTTCCGGCTGACCCGATTTACATCAAAGAAGAAAAAGATGATGTAATTACAGAAATTTCAATGCACTATAATTCAGGCTATTCTGAAAACGTACGAACGTTCGTTAATGACATTAATACCCGTGATGGTGGTAC
>CAMNGG010000400.1 GCA_946537975.1 uncultured Treponema sp.
TTGGGGTCGGGATTGATGGTGGTCTTTTCCGGCTGCAGGCCGCCATCTACGAGAGGCGGGAGCTGATTCATGCGGGTCAGCACCTTAAAAATGCCGAAACCATAGGTGACAACACCCGTCACATTGCCGTTCAGGCGGTCACCGGATTTGCAGACAAAATTTTTGGCATTACCGCCCTGCAGAGCGAGGCAGATATGTTCCGGATGCATATTGTCCGCTGTGATGGACAGACCGCCGGAATTGTTGAACGGCCCCTCATGCGTGCCCGGAACCACAAAAATCTCACCATAGCGCTGCGGGCCAAGAATTTTCGGCTGCTCAACTTCTACGCGCATACCCTCCAGGGATTCCCAGAAATCAATCGCATCCTTATCGGGATTAAAAACGGAAAGTCCGTCACTGTCGATAACTTTGCGGGGAATCATACGGTCTTTATCCAAAATAACCGGCTTGGGCAAATCTTTGCGGCCGAGCTGTTTTACCTTGCTGGCTTTGATTTCGGTAATTGTTAAATCGGTTTCTTCCTTGCCTTTATAACCTGCTCCGTAATATTCGATTACTTCTCCGTCCACGGACACATAATCGCCAATTCCGGCACTGGTATTTGGTGCATAAACCATAATCCCGTCAGAGGTTTTTTCGTTGCCGTCGCCTTCATCCTGAATAAAGAAAACACTATCGCTTTGACGGAAGGTGATTACGCCGCGAATGTCTTTTACCTTCTTGCCATTATATGGTGAAATGTGATTTTCTCCCTGAATATCGCCGATATGCAGAGCGGTTTCCTGCTGAGCCGCATAGGCAAGTGGTGCCTGCCAGGGCATTTCCGGTGCCGTGTACAGCCCTGCTCCTGTCAGCATCATAGCGGCTAAAGCTGCGCGCATTAAAGTTTTCTTTTTGGTCATAAACCCGAATCTGCTACTTAAAACATAGACAAAAGTGCCTATGTTAAGATGTTTCGCTACAGTCTCACGATTTGTAGTTCCTTGTTCATCGTATCCGTCCTCACCGTCCCGAAAGACAGGCTACTAACGTTTGTGTGATACTCCGAAGGCGTAAATTCCCGACTAGCCATCGGTACATATCGACAATATCTTGTTTATGATATTCTGCCGATTACATCAAAGTAGCTTTCTCCTTTCATAATATTTTTTGTGCTGCGTATTGGCTCGCCAGCCTTGCTTGGGTTTCGCATTTACCACTGTCCAACGGCTACCATCAGGGTGCTATCCCGTAGTTAGACGGACTGTTTCAACCGCCTCTGGTTTATTTCCTGCCGTTCCGACTGCTATAAAGTCAGCACAAACTAACTCAATGGTTTTCTTGAGTCTTTAGCATATTGCTACACATTTGTTCATACTTGAGTATTCTTTCAGTTACTTATAAAGTTCTCCTCTCATAAAAAAGCGTTATGTTCTATTTGTTATTGTAAAAGTTGAAAATAGTAATGTCAATATTAAAATTCTGACAAAACGATATTTACTTATCGTTTTCTATCGAGAGTTAAAATGAAATTAAAAAAAACAATAAAAAGTAGTACACATCTATGTACTAAAAAGGACATATGACCTTTTATCGATGGCGCATATAGGCTATAATTGATTTGTAAGTCGAAAACGTCTGAAAACTCGTAAGAAATAGAACCATTAAATACAGATTAATAAGCAAATGTCAAAGTTTACGATTGCAGTCAGGAAACAGGGAAACTGGCTGATTAATGCGAAAAAAATGACAGATTCTGAATTAATTTGTGTTTTATGCGTGGTATGGACAGCGGGTTTTTGGGGCAGAAGTTAAAACTATTTAAGGGGATGTTTTGATGAACTTCTTGAGCAAGAAAAAGAGCCTTTTGATTGCTGCTGCTATGAGCGTATCTTTCATGACGGCTCCGCTCACCACCAGCCACGCTGCTGATGTTCCGGCAAATTACACGCAGGAACAGCTGAACAACGAGCTGGGCATGGCCGTAGCTTGGTTCCAGAACTCTGCTGAGTACCGCGAACTTTGCTATCAGGCTTACAACACGGCACTTGACCGCGTAGCTTACGCCGTCGCCCATCACAAGAAGGGTGACAAGCCGCTGGCTATCGTTCTGGATGCCGATGAAACGGTACTCGACAACAGTGCATTTGAAGCGGGCCTCGTTGGTACGGGCAACAGCTACAGCAATGCAACCTGGGATGAATGGTGCGCAGCTGCCAAAGCCACGGCTATGCCGGGTGCAGCAGAATATCTGCAGGCGGTTGACAAGCTGGGTGTGGAAATCTTCTATGTCACCAACCGCAGCATGAAAACCCAGTACGAAGGTTCTGCAAAGAACATGAAAGCGATCGGCTTCCCGCAGGTTGATAAGAAGCATATGCTTTTGAAGACCGACAAGAGCGACAAGATGGAACGCTTCCAGCAGGTTATGAAAGACTATGACGTAGTAGTCTTCATGGGTGACAACACGGGCGATATGCCGATTGGCTCCTACCACAAGAGTCAGGAAGAACGCAACGCGCTCGTAGATGCTCATCAGAAAGAATTTGGCAAACGCTTTATCGTTCTGCCGAACCCGACCTACGGTGACTGGGAACCGGCTCTCGACAAGAGCGGCAACTATTGGAAACAGACTCCGGCAGGCAAGAGTGAAATCCGCCGCAAATCCCTCCGCACCTGGAGACCGATGAAGAGCGCGCAGGATAAGGCAAACACCAAACCGGGTACGGAACAGTAAGAGAACGATTAGAGAATAGGGGATTATTATAATGAAGAAATCAGTTAAACTTTCGATAGCTATGGCCCTGATGATGGGCGCTACGGC
>CAMNGG010000401.1 GCA_946537975.1 uncultured Treponema sp.
TATTCTGGTGTAGGCGGACATCTGTTTGCAATTGCAGCAGATAAATCTGTTCAATGGGGATATGAAGGAGCCATGCACGGCTTTGCATTGAATAAAGAATTGCTTGAACATTACATTGAAACATTTAATGCAGAGTTCTTAGGGATGTTACACGATTATCAATTCTTCATTAATGAGATTAATGCTAAAAAACTTTTGGAGGTGTATAACTATGAATGGAACTAAAACATTAGAAAGACCAAAATTCTTAGAAGGTGTAGAACTTCCTAACTCGTACTATGAAACCCCAGATCCATATAAAACTGCACCTTCTTGCAATGTAAATCTTCTTGAACTTTCAAGATATGCAAGAAAGATTGGAAAGAAACTTGTTGAACTAACAAAAGAAGAAGTTCAGCAATTCGCCATTGTTTAATTCTTTTACAAGAGGCTTTCAATTCTGCTTCAACAGTTTTGAAAGCCTTTTTTATTATCTTTCAAAGTTATCGTAATTTTGTATTTTGATGGATTTTTTTAAACGCAAAGTTGCGTTCAGATAATTTCAGAAAAAACTTGCTGATTTTCTAGTGGCGTTATTAAATTTATATATAGTGACATGTACTTGGCACTTCATAAATTTAAAATATATTTCATAAATTTAAAATATATATTAAGGAGAGACGATAATGCTTTGGCTCAGGAAAAGACAGAATGACCAATTAATTTTTTCAGACCAAGACTCAAAAGAATATATCAAAAATGAAATGATATCTTATAGCGATTATATAAAATCCATTGAATCAGTTCCATTAACCGACTCTCTTGAAAAAGATATCAAGTGGAAGGCATTTCAGTTAGTAGATATTTTTTTACGTTGCATGATTATTTATAAATGGCTAGGTATCCCAACTGAGAAAGAAAAATTAATTTTTTTTAAGTCGTTTTCAAACCCACAAAAATTAAACAAATACATTTCCTTTTCAGATTTATTACCTTATGAACAGATTAATGACCTTCCTACTATCATTCACGATAATCTCATATATACATTCAATGAAGTTCTCAATGATTTTGCGAAGGAATACATATATGTAATAAAAGCTCTTAATAAGAAATATTTCTTTCATAAAGACGAATGTTATCTTTGTGCATATAAAAATATTTCCTATATATTTCAGACTGGTTTATGGCATGCACTACAAGTACATCCAAAAGAATCTATTCCTCTCGGGATATTAATATCTGATACAAAACCTATTCCTATACTCGATTTTATCAACACCCCAATTTGGACACTTAATGAATCTCAAAATTTTGAAAAAGAAATAATTAATAAAACAGAATTCTTCAAAAAGACAGTTATTCAATCAATAGAATATTATACAGATATTCAAAAATTGTATTTTGCAAAATTAAATACAAACGAATATTTAAAGCAAAAATGCTATTTCTTCGAAGAATGTGAATCAGATGTAAAAGTGCAATTTTTATCATTACTTCAAGATTTCAATTTCGTAGCTATAAAAAATAATTGCCCAGAATTTCAGGATTATTGTTATATTCTTATGAAGACAAGAATTTTGAAATATGAAAATAACATCCTACAAGGAACATCTAAAGACTCGTGGCCTGTTTATTACACAGGTTGCTTTATCCACGATGAAATTTTTGAATTACACAATCATATTAACCAAATTATTAATTTCTATAGAAATTTATTTAATCGCCATAAGAAAAAGGATTTAGATGATGTACGCCCTTATTCAGCTACAAGTACTGGATACGATAAATTATCAAATAAAACACTTGTTCCAAGATTAAATGAACTAAAAATCTCCCGAAATCAAAAATAATTTAAAACCCGTTTAAAACCTTTATTCTTTTCTCGCCTCTTCATGTACATTCAGATTAACGCGTATGCAGTTGTGTGCTGCATGGTACCCTTAATCAACTTCAGCATCCTGATATCAATCCAGATATCAGGATGCTTATGGAGGAAGCATGAAAACCTCTAATTATTTTATTGTCGAATGGCCTGAAAAAACACTGTTCACCAGACAGGAGGCTGCCCAGATATTGGGTGTGGGATTATCTACACTTGATTCACTTATCTCGTACTCAGAACTGCCACGTACCATTGTTCACAAGCGTGTGCTCGTACACCGGAAGGATTTGGAGAATTACATCTCCACTTGCAGGACAACTGTATTCGGAGGTAGCAAATGAACGAAGATATATTAATTCAGTTACTTCATGACATTAATCGCGAGAATGTGCGATTCGGAACTATTGAAGTTTCTTTTACATTCCACGACGGTCGCCCAACAAACTATGAGCTTACAACACATCGTCGCAGAAATATTGATTCGCTTACAAAATCATCTGACCACCATTATAAGGAAGATGCGGATGGAAGAAGAGAGCGATAAAGTAAAGAAACAGATACGCTTTATAATTGTGCCTATGTTTGTCATTGATGATATTACATTACTTGATGGCGAGAAATTGCTGTTTGGAGAAATAGCGTCAAATTCTTTGGAAAAAGGATATTGCTGGTTCTCAAATAGACATCTTTCAACCCTCTTTCATATAAGTGAAAGAACTGCATCTAGATGGGTCAATGATTTGAAAGCTAAAGACTATATAACCATTGAAATAACACGCCGAACTGGAAGCAAAGAAATTGAAGAAAGACGTATAAGAGTTAACACTTCAAATCCGATGCTTGATGAATACATGAAATGGTATAGACAGCCGTGTCCACAGGGTATAAACACAAATGACAAGCCCCCTATTGTCACAGATGGCACAGGTAATAATAAAGGTGTGAATAATAGTTTGTTAAAAGAAGTTACTAACATTCTTTTAAGTTCTAATGAATATCAAAGTCTTATAGATGAGGTAGGTTCTAAAAAACTTGAAACTGTTTTAGTTCAGTATTCAAACTGGAAGTGTAAAGTTAATGCCCATCCAAAATCAGACTATGAATCAATAAAAAAATGGCTATCTAAATCACAGCATAAATCTAAATCTAGAGTAAGTTCCGTAAAAGAAACTGGAGCTGATGAAGTTACAGATGAGATGCTTACAAACCTGCCATTCTAAAGGAGACCTTATGAACGAAATAAAAAAATTAAATCCAATTTCACTTTTTGAGACGTTTGATGCGAATGCCGATAGCGACGCATGGGTAAAACAGCGCGAGAAAGAACTTGCAGAGCAGGCAGAAAAAGAGGCTGCTTATCAGACGCAGAAAAGAGTTGAAACAAGTGGTGTGCCTCGTCGTTACTGGCATGTTGATTTTGATACCTACATTCCGCACGGCACACAGGATTCCAAAAACCTTGAGACCATTAAAAACTTTGCTAACCTTGAGAAAAATGACAAAGTTCTTATTCTGCTTGGAGCAAAGGGGCTCGGAAAGACACATCTTGGAGCTGCTATTATCCGTAACTGTGGAGGCAAGTTCATCTCAATAGAAGAACTTATCTTTAAATATGAATCCGCTCAGGACTTTCACTCTAAAACAAACCGCGAGGAATTAATGGAATTATATTCCAGTACAAAAATGCTTGTAATAGACGAGATCGGAAGATCTATGCAGCAGGAGAAAGAAAATGCTCTTCTGAACTATATTCTTCGTCGTCGCTACGAGAACATGCTTCCAACGGTTTTGATTTCCAATCTCTCAAAGGCTGATATATTAAAAAAGCTTGGAGAAGCTGTTTTGGATCGCCTCCGCGAGACATGTATAAGTCTTGAGTTCGAAGGTGAGAGTTATAGAACATCTATAAGAGATGTGAACCTTTAATCACAATTAATCTTCAGAATCATCTTGGACCCGGCCGGACATGATGATTCTGAGATTTTATAGGAGTAACATATGAAATTTTTCAATAAAAAAATTGGCACTTCATTCGAAGCTGCCAAACAGAATATTCAGAACAAGTTTGATTCTGAAAGAATACAGATGGTTGAAATCTCAAGACTTAAGTTTGATAAAGATTTCAAGGAGTTGTTTACACAGGAACCTGAAAAGGTTGAACGTATTGCGCAGAATATGAAAGAGCATGGGTTTGATAAGTCCCAGCCAATTATTGCGACTAAAGACGGCTCGATTTTGGATGGAAATTCCAGGTATATGGCTGCAAAACAGATTGGAATAAAATACGTTCCAGTTGTTTATAAAGATTTTACAGATAAAAACGAAGCTTTGAAGTATGAACTTCACTTACAGCTTGATCGCAGAAATCTTAGCGATTCAGAAGTTTTTGCAATGTTCAAAAAGCTGGAAGAAATGAAGCAGACTGCAAAATCAGAAGGTAAATCTACAGAAGATTTTACTGATGCAAAACTTGCAGAGCAGCTTAAAAAGTCAGAACGTCATGTGCAGAAAATGCGTGAGCTTTCAAAAAAAGCTGATGAACAGACTTTAAATAAAGTTGCTTCTGGAGAACTTACAATCAACCAGGCATATTCGGTAGTCAAAGAATTCAAACATATCAAAAATTATAAAACATACGAAAAGTCTTCTATTGTTAAGGCTGAGTTTAACAAAGGTGTAAAGTTTGCTTTGGATGAACTTGCAAAAGGCAAGACTGCAGAAGAAATTCTTGCATCATTGTAAATAGGAGTAGCTCATGGAAAATGAAGATTTTACTTTAGACTTCATGGGCTACAAGGCAATGTGCCATTGTAGACCAATAATTAAGCGTGAACACAATAAGCGTGACCCCAAAATCGTAAGTTCTGAGAAGCATATCGATCTTTCACGGCCGCATGAAACGATTCTTGATTGTGG
>CAMNGG010000402.1 GCA_946537975.1 uncultured Treponema sp.
CAGGAAAAATGCGGCTTCAAGTATCAGTGGAAATCGGAAAATGTGGATGTGCCGCTGATGCATGAGAAACGTATCGGGCATGTAAGTCTGATGACAAAAGAAGATTGGAGTTGCCTGAAAAAGCTTACCCCAAAGGAGAAAGCGTGCTAAAAGAATCATTTACAGAGACCATAAATACGGAACGGCTCACCCTTAGAAAATTCGAATCAGGTGACTGTGACTCCGTCCTAAAAAACTGGGCGTCAGATCCTGCTGTTCAGGTAAACTACGGGGAGCCGGTTTACGCGACAAAAGAAGAGGTCGCAGGCTTGCTTAAAAAGTATGTCGAAGGATACAAGAACGCGCATTACTACCGCTGGGCCGTAATAGAAAAAGAAAGCGGAGAGTGCATCGGCCAGATTGCCTATTTTCTTGTCGATGTAAAAAACGAATTTGCAGAAATTGAATACTGCATAGGCTCGGCTTTTCAAAAAAAAGGATACGCAACAGAAGCCTGCAAGGCGGTGATTCAATACGGCTTTGATGTCATTGGCCTTCATAAAGTTCAGATATGCGCGCGGCCGGCAAACACGCCTTCCCTGAAAGTGATAGAAAAGTGCGGCTTTGTCCATGAAGGAATTCTGAGGGATTATTTTCACATGGACGACGGAACATTTGAGGGACGAATGTACTTTTCAATTTTAGAAAGTGAATTCAAAAAGATGGAGGAAAAGAACAGTTTATGAACCTGGAAAATTTTAAATGGACCCACGCGCCAAAATCATTTGTAGTTACGAGCGAAAAAATTGAAATCACAACGCTTCCCCACACTGACCTTTGGCAGAGGACTTACTATCATTTTCAAAACGACAACGCGCCGGTTTTCCAAATGGAAACGGAGGAAAAATATTTTTCCTTTGTCGTCAAGACGGATTTTTCACAAAGCCATCACCACTTTGACCAGTGCGGAATCGTCATGTACTTGGACAGCCAGAACTGGCTCAAGGCTTCGGTTGAATATGAAAACGAGAAGTTTCAGCATTTGGGAAGCGTCGTAACAAACTGCGGATATTCCGACTGGGCAACGACAGCCATTGACGTAGGCGTAAAAACAATGTGGTACCGCTTTAGCCGCCGCGAGGACGACTACTGCGTGGAATGTTCAGCTGACGGGAAAAACTTTTCTCAAATGCGGGTCTGCCACGTTCATGAAGGTGGTGGAAAAATCCGCTTTGGCATTTACGCCTGCAGCCCCGAAGAGTCAAGCTTTACCGCCACATTCACAAACATGCAGATTACCGAATGTGCCTGGAAAGCCCACTACGGCCAGCAGCCGGATTTAAGGGAATTAGAACATGATTAGAGAAGCCGTGTTTGAAGATTTGGACCAGATGCTTGAACTGTATTTATTTCTGCACGAAAAGAAAAAGCCGGAGCTTGACGCGCGCCTTAAAGATGTGTGGAAGCAAATTATTGAAGACAAAAATCATCACATAATCGTGAATGAAATTGACGGAAAAATTATCTCATCCTGCGTATGCGTAATTATTCCAAACCTGACCAGAGACATTCGCCCCTATGCCTTTATTGAAAATGTCGTGACCCATGCTGATTACAGAGGAAAAGGATACGCAAGCGCCTGCCTTGATTATGCAAAGAAAATTGCCCTCTCAGAAAACTGCTACAAGATGATGCTGCTTACCGGCTCCAAGGAAAAGTCCACGCTGGATTTTTACCGGAACGCAGGCTACAACAGCAACGATAAGACCGCGTTCATTCAGTGGTTATAAATTGCCAGAGTCAAGACTTTTTGCTGAATGTATGGTATAATTACAGGCATGGCAAAAACAAAAAAACAAGTCAGCTTTGAAGACGCTCTTTGGGGCGCTTGCGATAAACTTCGCGGAACAGTTGAACCAGCTGAATATAAACATGTTGTTTTAAGTCTCATCTTTTTAAAATTCGTAAATGATAAATTTGATGCCCGCTGGAACGGCTATACAGTTCCTCCAACAAGCAACGCAAACTATGGCTGGATTTTGCACATGGTTTCAAAACTAAGTACAAACGGAACAGCAGGCTTTCTTCTTGCAAACGGCGCATTGAGCGGTGAAGGTCAGGAGTTAGAAATCCGTAAACAACTCATAGAAAATAATCTTGTAGAAGCAATCGTAATTCTTCCAAGAAACCTTTTTTACACAACCGATATTTCCGTAACACTCTGGATTTTGAACAAAAACAAAAAGAGCCGCACAGTTGAACAAAATGGAAAAATCAAAAACTATCGCAACCGAGAAGAAGAAGTTCTCTTTATGGATCTTCGCCAGATGGGAAGTCCTTTTGAAAAGAAGTATATTGAACTTACTCAGGAAGACCGCGACAAGGTAACATCAACCTTCCACGCATGGCAGCAGGCCGGAGCTAACGAAACTTATAAAGATATCCCTGAATTCTGCTACAGCGCAAGCAAAAAAGAACTGCTTGGTGTTTTCAAAGATTTGGGTTACGAGATTAAATTATGAAAAACAAACGGATTTGTTCGCATCTAACGATGCTCACGGAGTTTATATGTTAGTATATGAAGAAGAAACTGGTAAGATTATAAAAGCTTGCATGAATGTTTTTAATGAACTTGGTAATGGCTTTTTGGAAGCAGTTTATCAGGAAGCTTTGGCTATTGAATTTGAATTAATGAAAATTCCGTATAAGAAAGAAGCGAAGATTGATATTTTCTACAAAGGAAATAAATTAGATAAGGAATATTATGCCGATTTTATTTGTTATGACAAAATAATTGTTGAGCTGAAATGTGTATCAAGACTTGTAAATGCAAATAAAGCTCAGGTCATAAACTATCTGCACGGGACTCATTTTGCTGTTGGATTACTTGTAAATTTTGGAGAAAGTTCATTAAAATGGGAAAGACTAACCTTATTGAAAAATAAGGAAAAATAACAAACGGATTTCCTCGCATCTAACGAGGCTCACATTAAAAAGTGAAGGTCGTTAGACCTGAACAAATCCGCTTGTTAATAAGCAGAGGATAAAAGTGGAAAAGAATCCGTACGAAATAGATTTTGAAGAATACATCCGAGAAGGAGAGCCTGACAAAAAAGAAAAAAGCATCGCATGGTCAATTGCTACAGGTTTACAGCAGGTTGATGGACTTAAGCCTTCTTCATATTTGTACGAGACTGCAAAAAAGAATATAGAAGGCGAGCTTTCTTTTGATGAAGCAAAAAATCTGATTGATTCATATTATGAAAGCCGTATAGTCCGAAATCAGGATGATGAAAGAACTGAAGAGGCCGATAAAGTTTCCAGCCGTATCGCTCAGATTCTCAGTGAGCCATCTTTTAATTTTAGTCCTTCTCATCTGATTGCAATTCACAAAAGACTTTTTGAAGGAATCTTCAAGTTTGCTGGTAAAATCCGCGACTACGACATTACAAAAAAAGAATGGGTATTAAATGGCGATACCGTAATGTACGGAGCTTCTTTTGAACTTAAGGCTGCTCTTGATTACGATTTTGAAATGGAACGTAATTTTAAGTACAAAGGGCTTTCTACAGATGAAATCATAAAGCATATTACTTTCTTTATTTCAAGGCTCTGGCGGATTCACGCATTTGGAGAAGGAAATACCCGAACCACAGCTGTTTTTACAATCAAGTATCTTCGTTCGATGGGCTACAAAGTTGACAACGATATTTTTGCCCAATACAGCTGGTACTTTAGAAATGCCCTTGTGCGTGCCAATTACAAAAATCTTAAAGAAGGAATAGAAGAAAATCCTGTCTATCTTGAACGCTTCTTCCGCAACCTTATTTTAGACGAAAATAACGAGCTTAAAAACCGATACACCCATATTGATTATGATGAATATATGAAAAAGATGTCTGTGAAAGATACTGGAAAGATTACTCAAAAGATAACTGTAAAGATTACTGTAAATCAACAGAAAATAATTGATGTGATTAAAGAAAATCCTTTTGCCACACAAGAAGAATTATCAAATATTGTAGGAATTGCTCGACTTAACATCAATAAAAACATGAAAAAATTACAGGAAGAGGGAATCATCAAGCGAGTAGGCGCAGACAAGAACGGACATTGGGAGGTTATTGAATGACAGAAAATACTCAAATAAAACTTTTTGAAGATAAAAAAGTCCGCACCCTATGGGATAAAGAAAGCGAGGAATGGTATTTTTCGGTCGTGGATGTTGTCGCTGTTCTGAC
>CAMNGG010000403.1 GCA_946537975.1 uncultured Treponema sp.
GCGATTTCTTCCGGCTTACCTGCTCGTCCCATTGGAATTGTCTGCATGATGATGTCGTATACTTCCGGGCGGATAGCCTTAGTCATATCAGTTTCGATTACACCAGGTGCAATTGCGTTACAGGTGATTCCTCGTCCAGCGAGTTCAACTGCAAGAGCCTTTGTAGCACCGATGATACCTGCCTTAGAAGCAGAGTAGTTTGTCTGTCCGCGGTTTCCATCAACACCACTTACAGAAGAAATTGTGATGATACGTCCACCGCGCTTGTTTTTGCGGCTTGCCATTGGCATCAAAAGCGGATTAATTACGTTGTAGAAGCTGTCGAGGTTAGTGTGAATAACCTTGTCCCAGTCGTCTCCGCTCATAGCAACAAAAGTATTATCGCGGGTAACACCTGCGTTATTTACGATTCCCCAGAGAACTCCGTGCTTTGCACTCAATTCGCCAAGCTTAGCTTTACAATCTTCGCGGTTAGATACATCAAACTGAATCAGTTCTCCGTCTCCACCGGCTGCCTTAATCTGTGCGAGAGTTTCCTCTGCCTTTCCCTGGCTTCCATTATAATGACAGATTACATAATATCCGGCTTTAGCAGCTTCAACAGCAATAGCGCGGCCAATTCCACCACTGGCTCCAGTTACAAGAACCTTCTTATCAGCGTTTAAGTTTTCCATCTTTCTTTACTCCTGTGAAAGGCCATTACGGCCGTTGATATTTTGATTTTATCATAGAGAATAATCTTTTGCTAGACAAAATTGGCAGAAATGTCAAAATCACTTTTTCTTGTTTTTAAAAATCTTCCATGTTAAAATTAGATAATATTTAAATTCCTTCCTATCTAATAAAGTCCTGTATATACAAAAGTTGTTAAGTATTTTTGGAGGACTATATTGAAATTCATTAATCGAAAAAATATTCTGATGTCTCTTCTGACCCTTTATGGTCTCGCATGTATTGTAGGTGTAACAAGATTAGCAAGTATGTCTGGTCATATTATACGTTACGGTAACTTTGTTTTTCCGGTTTCTTCAATCCAGGGTATTATTGGGGCCTTAAACTCTTTGAGTTGTGTAATACTGGTTTTTATTGATTTCAGAAAGGGAAGCAAGCTTGCCATGGGTATAATGGCAGTGAGCATTCTGGCGGCATTAAATCCGATAATCGCCTCTCACAATCTGGCTCCTCTTCCTAGTGTAGTAACTTCGCTTGTTTCTTTTATTACTGTTTTAATTATTTATTCTTTCTACAAAAAATCCACAATCAACAGTCTTACAGATTTTATTACCGGCCTTCCAAACAGACGTTATTATGTAAGATATGTGAATCAGCAGCTTGAAGCAAGAAAGAATTTTATTCTTGCCTGTATTGAAATAGAAGATTTTAAGAACATTAATGATGTTTATGGAATTCAGGCGGGAGATTATCTTCTTAAAGAAATTGCGCCAAAGCTTAAAAGCATGCTTGGAAAAGATGAAATGCTTTTTAAGATTACCGGTGGAATTTTTGCAATGATTCTGGATGAAAATAATTATGCTGAAGAGAAGTTAAAGCTGATTGTTCGTTCTGAAGTTATGACACTTCCGCCAAAGCATGGAGAAGACCCATCAATAAAAAAGACCTGCAATGTCTCTCTTGCGGCCGGTGTAGTTCATATAAATCAGGATTACGATAAAGAAAGAAATGCCTCTGGAATTCTCCGCTATGGTGAAATTGCTCTTGCTGAGGCTCGAAAAGCTTCTGAACAGAAAATTTGTTTTTATGATGATTCTCTTTTGAATTCTGATTTTGAACAAAAGGAAGCAGAGTTCCTTATAAAAGATGCAATGGCTCACGACTGGTTCTTCCTTGTTTATCAGCCTCAGTATATTACCGAGGAAAAAAAGCTCCGTGGTTTTGAAACCTTGATTCGCTGCAGAAAACCTGATGGCTCAATTGTAAGCCCTGCTATGTTTATTCCTGCTGCCGAAAAAACAAACCTTATTACTGAAATTGATGATTACGTTCTTCGCCGAGCCATGACAGAAATGAAGCCGGTGCTCGAGGCCAGTGGAAACAGCTTTGTTGTTTCAATCAATGTTTCTGCAAAAAATATTGCTACTGAAAATTTTGCTGAAAAGATTAACCAGATGATTGAAGAAATTCAGTTCCCGGCTGAAAATCTCGAAATCGAAATTACTGAATATTCTTTTGCCGAGTCAAGAGATATAACTATCGACAATATTCTTACTCTGCGAACTCTTGGTGTTCAGATTGCCCTTGATGATTTTGGAACCGGTTATACTTCTATTGCCCAGCTTATGAAGCTGCCTGTGAGTCTTTTGAAAATTGACAAGAGCCTGATTGATGAGCTTGAAACAGATCCTGTTATGAGCGATATGGTAGATTCAATCATCTATATGGGTCATATCATGGATTGTGAAGTTATTTCTGAAGGTGTAGAAAACGAAAGTCAGCTCGAAATTTTGAAAGAACATAAATGCGACTTTATTCAGGGCTTTGTCTGGGGAAAACCGCTGCCGTACGAAGAAGCAAAGGCTCTGTGTAAGTAAAAAAACACACCTGTCACCCTGAACTTAGGGAGCGACGGCTGTAAGCCGTCGCTCCCTAAGTTCAGCATGACTGGCAATTGAATTAAACCTATTTTTCTTATATTCTTACTATACTCTTTTTATAACAATTTATTAACTGAGGAATTAATATGGAATTTACAAAACCTAATGGAAAGCGCCGCGTTGTTGTTACTGGCGGTGGTATGGTTTCGGCTCTTGGCCGCGATTGGGAAACTGCTTATGCAAATCTGAAAACCTGTAAAAATAAAATCCGCTATATGCCGGAATGGGAACGCTACACAAAAATGAATACCCGTCTGGCTTGTCCTTTTGATGAGCCTCTGCCAACTTTCCCTCGCAAGAAGGTACGCGGTATGGGCCGTGTTGCTCTGCTTGGTTTGCTTTCGACCCACGATGCTTTGCAGATGGCTGGTTTGCTTGCTGAAGACGGTGACGATGTAATTGAAGAGCTTAAGAACGGCCGCACTGGTATTGCCTACGGAACCTGTATGGGAAGTATGGATGCTATCGGCGATCTTGCAAAAATGGTTGAAACAGGAGACTCTTCTCACCTCAACAGCCAGACTTACATTAAAGCTATGCCACAGACAAATGCCTGCAACATGAGTGTTTACTGGCAGATTCGCGGCCGTGTAATCATTACTGATACTGCCTGTACTTCGGGTTCGCAGTCTATTGGTTACGGCTACGAAGCAATTGAAGACGGCCGTCAGGAAATCATGATTTGTGGCGGTGCCGAAGAGCTTTCTGCTCCAGATGCCGCAATTTTCGATACTCTTGGAGCAACAAGCTGTTTGAACAAAACTCCGGAAGCTACACCTAAGTGCTTCGACAAAGACCGCGATGGTCTTGTAATTGGTGAAGGTGCCGGTACTTTGATTCTGGAAGACCTTGAGCACGCTGTAAAACGCGGTGCAAAGATTTACTGCGAAGTTGCGGGCTTTGCAACAAATATGGATGGTTCGCACATCACTTCACCTAACAGTGAAACTCAGGCAAAGTGTCTTGAAATGGCAATCGAGGATGCCGGAATCAGCAAGGACCAGATTGCTTACGTAAACGCTCACGG
>CAMNGG010000404.1 GCA_946537975.1 uncultured Treponema sp.
TGGATCTTGAGTATGTGAAACATTACAAGGGTGTGGTGCTGGGGCCGATTCATAAAGATGGTTATGGCAACTGGGTAACCGTCTTCAAAATAAAAAGCGTCACTCCTCATTTATCTGAAGATGATACAAGCGATGACTACACCTGGAATAGTTTTAAGGAGGCAAAGAAAAAGCTGGAAAAATGTGAGAATTCCAGCAGCCGTGTCTTTCACATAAAAAAAGGGCTGAAAATTGCTTTTAAGCATGTCATGTATCTGGATGGTGATATGCTGGACGAAATAAAACCCAGCTGGTATTGCTTGTACAACGAGTGGTTTATGTCTCGAGGTGAATACATGCAGGCTCATAAAAGTGAATGGGAAAAACAGGCAGATAAAATGCGTCCGATAGGCGTTGCTGATGCATCTGCATTATTTGGGAGGTGATTTATGCAAAATTTTATGAATTGGCTGGGTGCGGGGCTGCAAACTCCGGGCTCAGTTGTTTCAGTTAGCTTCAAGATCCTGCTTGTTCTGGTGCTTGTTTGGCTTGTATGGACATTACTGGAAAATGTCTGACAGGTCCGTATATTAATAATAAACAAACTTTTGGAGGTAATGCTTATGTCAAATTTCGAATTAAATCTGGATAGTGTAATTCAGAGCTTTGGTCACAATTCTCATATTGTGAAGGTAAACGAAAATTCTAGTCTTTCTGATTTGGAATGGCAAATTAACCTGATAGTTACAGATATGGATAAGGCCGGTTTCTTCCCGTTTAATACTTCTATTACTTATATAGAAGCAAAAGACAGGTATCTGGCAACAATCGTTTTTGCAAAAAAATAAACCTGCAGCGAGGGGGGGCTTGCCTGGCTTACCCCCGTCTTAGAGTAGTAAGATTTTTTAAGAAGGAGAAATTAATATGTTAGGAAGAAACAGAAGAAGACTTGGAAGACTGGATAATAAACTTTATTGCATGAATATTGAAGATATCTCAAAAGAAGATATTTTATGTTCGGTAGCATATCTTTTCCTTCTTACTCAAAAATCAAATAACGGAGCATTGGATTTAATTTATCCTTTTATGGAAAAACTTGTAATCAGGCTGGGATTATGGGAGCGTATGGAAGAGGTTTTGCAAAAATACGTTGATTTTCTGGAAAGCAAAAAAATCCTTCGTCTTTGCGATTCAAAAAACGCAGAAAATAAACCAAGGTCTCTTAGAAGCTGTATTGAGGATGATGAAGCTTCTGAAGCTCCTAAGTATGAAGTAGATAAGCAAATAGAAATATACCAGGGAGACCTTGTTGGTGAAGAAAAAAATTTCTACCGCATCATGCTCTCCAAAGGTACCGGTATGCTCTCCCAGATTCTATATCATATTTTTTTCAATAAAAGAGAAATAAATCTGGAAAGATTTCAGAATAAACTTCCAGTTCGCTTTAACTATATGGTGTCAAATACATCAAAGCTTGATTTCTTAAAAAAAGAACTGGAGCTTTCAGAAGAAGAGGCCCGCTATCTCATTTTTAGATATCGCAAATTGACAATTGAAGGCTTTGCCGAAGTCCTGGATTCTTTTGGCTATAATTCACTGTACTTATACAAGACAGTCCTCGGTATAACACAAAGCCAGTTTAAGCAGATTACAAGAAGTGATTCAAAGCTTCGTCAGTTTGGATTTATTGAAGATGACAGAAGTATAAATCCTGTAGTTGTTGATATAATTGAGAATCAGGACTTAAGCCTTTATTTTTCAGATTATATTAAATCTCAAAATCTGGAGAAAGCTTACCCCATTAACAGCTTTCCTGTGCCTGAAAAAAATTCAGCTATTTATAAGGGATTATTACGGTCAGAAACTCCTGTGTCCTTACTTTTGTACGGCGCCCCGGGGTCAGGAAAAACAGAGTACGCAAAGGCTCTTGTTAAAAGTACGGGCATGAAGGCACTCATCTTTAAAAATGAATCAGAAGTTATGAGCCGGGATATTGCACTCAGCAGATTAAACTGTCTGCTTTCTCTGAATCGAAAGGATACAGTTCTTATTGTCGATGAAGCTGATTCCCTTCTTTCAACTTCCAGGATGTCTTTCTTTGGTCCTTTAGATTCACCAAAAACTAAAGGTACGGTTAACAAAATGCTGGAGATGTCTCAGAATAAAGTAATCTGGGTTGTAAATTATATTTCTCAAATTGATGAAAGTACTTTAAGACGTTTTACGGTTTCACATAAATTTGAGCCGATGTCTGTTTCTATGCTGGAAAAGATTGCGGAAAAGAAGCTGGAAAAACTTGAAATTGAAAATAACTCTAAAAAAGAAATTATTAAGCTTCTTTCAAAGTATAAAGTTACAGGAGCTTCTGTTGAAAATCTTATAACGACGGTAAACAGCATGAAGGACAAGAGCGAAGAAACAGTTCTTGAAAATCTGGAAATTGTTTTAAAGGACAATTCATCGCTCTTACATGGAAATTCAAAAATGCGAATTCATGTAAAAAAGTCTTATGATATGTCCGTTTTGAATACAAGCCTTCCCGCAAAAAAAATCATGGATATGCTTTATAATGCGAAAAAGTTTGCAGAAAAAAATCCCGAGTCAGGGGCTGTAAGAATGCTTTTTTACGGTCTTTCGGGAACCGGTAAAACGGAATTCGCCCGCTATATCAGTGAATCTCTGGGAAAAGATTTGCTTTTAAAACGCGCCTCTGATATTTTTGACAAGTATGTTGGCGGAACCGAGCAGAATATCGCTGCAGCTTTTGAAGAGGCCGCTAAAAATGACCAGATTCTCCTCTTTGACGAAGCAGACAGCTTTTTCAGTGACAGAAAAAATGCGGAAAGAAATTTTGAAAGAACTCAGGTAAATGAATTCCTCACCCAGCTTGAAGAATTCCCGGGCATTGTCATCTGTACTACCAACCTCAGAAATATTATGGACCCCGCAATGCTGCGCAGGTTTCATATAACGGTTGATTTCAAGGCTTTGAAAGAGGAGGGTGTTAAAAAGCTTCTGGAAAAATTTTTCAGTGATTATGCTTTTGATGAAAAGCTTATCCAAAGACTCTGTGCTTACGGTACTGTAACCCCGGGTGATTTTGGAAAGCTTTCCGACACAATCAAATTTATGGACCCGGACGAAATTACCGCAGAATACATAATTGACCAGCTGTGTGAGATTCAGGAGGAAAAAGACGTAGAGGGCAGGGCTTCCAGAAAAATCGGCTTTTGCGCATAGGGAAAAAGGCGCGCAAGAAAAAGCTATGGTATAATATTTGGAGTAAAAAATGCAGAAAATGATTGAGTTTTTATCTCAGTACAAAAGAAAGAAAATGCCGGGTTGGTTGAAGAACCTGAATCCGGATGACGACCGAAAACCGGATATTCAGTACATTCTAAACGGACGGGTAGTTTTTTACCCTGCCTGTTATTCTGACGGTTTTATGGTCCAGGTATTTAATACTTCTCACAGTGCCTTTGTTTATCTCTATGCGGACTATGCAATGACAGAAGAAAAATGGACCAAAATCTTACATACATGGGAATTAAACGAAAGAAAAGTTGATGGTCACATTACCTGCCAGACTTCGACTGGGAATTTCAGAGGCTATGATGAGATAGCCCATTATGATTATTCTTTTGATGAAATTGCCGGCCCACAAGACTGGGAGCCTCATTATGAATATAATCACGGTCCTCGGCATGGAAAACGCTTTTGCAGACTTTCTATTTTTGAACGCCAGGAAATATACAATGAAAACTACGGAGCAAAGCGCTTTGCACTTTTATATATCAATGATGATGGAATAATGATTTATGATGCCCTCTGGGGAAGTAAAAAATACAAGGCACCTTTTGCCTGTCTTATGGAAGATTATGGACTTGGAGGAACTTACGACACCTTGGGAAAAGGTGGCCGTATGGAAGCAATTGCAAAAGAAAGTGGCGTATATCCCAAGTTTATGATTTTTGGAGAAACGGCGACACCATGGGATAATACAACCAAAGTTCCGGAAGTTTATGCAGAAAAAGGTGGCTGCTGGGGGCATCTGCGAACTTTATATATGAAAGAAGAAAAATAAAATATAAAAGAGGAAAAAAATGAGAATTGATGCCGCCGTCTGGAATATTGATGACGATGACTGGGACTGTAAAGGAATATATGATATATAATATAGAAAAAAGAGGAGATAAAAAATGGGTGTAGAAAAATTCACATTAAAAGACGGCGTTCTGACAATAGCCAATGGTGTTACTGAAATTTCAGAAAAAGAGTTTTGTAGGAATAAAGAGATAAAAAGCGTTGTAATTCCTGGAAGTGTAAAAAAAATTGGAGCAGAGGCCTTCGCTGGCTGTTCTAATTTGACGACAGTTACAATTTCTGAAGGTGTCAAAAGAATTTGTGAGCATGCTTTCAAAGAGTGTACAAACTTAGAGGAAGTAAAAATACCTGATAGTGTAGAATGCATTGAAGATGGAGCTTTCTGGTTATGTGCAAATTTAACAAAAATTAACCTTCCTGAAGGGATTCTGTCTATTGGGGGGAGCGCTTTTTCGTTCTGCAAAAGTCTTGCCGCAGTAGAAATTCCTCAAAATGTCCACTCGATTGGGGCGCATACTTTCACGGGGTGTTCAAAACTAAAAACAATCAATGTTCCAGAGGGAGTACAGTCGATTGGATATGCAGCTTTTCGTATGTGTATAAGTCTAAAAATAATTACTATTCCTCGAAGTGTAACATTTATTGATGGGGAAGCTTTCGGCGGGTGTAAAAAATTAAAGAAAATCATCTACGGAGGAACAAAAGAAGAGTGGAAAAACATAAGAAAACCAAAAGACGAAGATGGACGGGTCAGCGAGTATGTCTCCCCAGAGGAAGATTTTAGTGGCCCCACAAAAATTCTCAAAGAAGATTTGAGCAATGTAGAAATTATTTTTGAAAACCCGAGTCATGCTAAATGTGCAAAAAACAACAAGAAGGACGGTTCAATGACAATCAATTGTCTTGAAGGTCTTATTGAGAGTATTGCAGGAGGTTCAAATACAGATTTTGACCAGCGTTTGCATAAACTTGCAGAGCACATGGTTTCACATTCTTTTTTCTTTCCAAAAGAGATTGTGGATGAACAACATGAAAAAATGATTTCCGCGTTGAAAAATAAAGAAGTTCTTCCAGCCCGATATTCGGAGTCCGACGAATGTTATTGTTATGCTGACGGAACAATGCCAAAGTTCAAAAATAAAGACGAAGCTGTTAAAGAATCTAAAGCATCTGACGTGTTTTTTAAATTCATTGATAACAAAATCCCTGTGATAATTGATAAGGATGGAAATTATTCTGTAAGACAGCTGATTACAGAAACGACGGGGCATAAAATTAGTCAGGGCGCAACAAGTACAATTACTTATGCAACAATTTCTCATATATGGGGAAAAGCATTTAATCCTATCTTTTTTACCAGCTTATGGAATATTGTCATTGTACCTACCTATTGCAATCCTATTCTTGATAAAGACGATGAATCAAAAGGTGACGATATTTTTGCAAAGGAAGTCGCTTATATTAATAAGGTGTATAAAAAAATCTGCTACGAGTATTATGATGTAAAAAGCAAACTTGAAGATTTTAATAAGTTGGGGTTTGATATAACGCCTGATGTTCCTTGCGACGATGTTGATTTTTCAATAGAAGAGCTTCCATTTATTCCAAAGTTTGAAAAGCGAAAAGTTGCAAAGGCTAAATCTCAGAAAGGAGTTAAATCTACTCCACAAAAACAAGTTTCCACTGCAGATTCATTACAAAAGTATTTGAAATCAATCGTCATGGGAGTTTTTGTAAACTTCTATGAAAACTTCGCTGACCCTCAATATACAACAGCTGATATAAAATCATTGCTTAGAACAACATACGGGCATTTGTATTCATCAAAAAGCATTAATACAATGGCATCTGTTGGCAGAAGTATTATTGACAATGGTTTTGGTCCGAAAGCACTTGAAAGAATAGCTAAATCTACAAGAGTTGATGAAGATACTCGTCAGAGGGCAAAAGAGTTGCTTAGCTTGGAGCCATAAGCAAATTAGGATAATGGGAGTTAAGATATGAAATTGTATTATAGTCCAACTTTTACAGGTTTTGTTTATACTGACAGTAAAATTCTAATGTTCAATGAGCGTATTGTTGATACTGCTGCTCTTGTTGAAGAAATAAAGTTGCATGCAGGTTTGAGTTCACAGAAAAAGGAAGAACTTGAACGAACAGTAAGTTATTACAAGGCTATGAAAAAGTACATGGAAAAGAATCCTTCTAATGTACTAAAAGCCTCTTTTGATATAGATGGACTTAGTGTTGCAAAAGAATGTCTTAAATGGCGCGATACTCTTGCTTTTGCGGGCTGGAATAAGAAAATTGCTTCGCCGAGCGCTCGGTTTGAAGCGCTTGCTGGCGTGGAAGAGTATTTTTCAGACTGCGCTCTCGGAGAAGAACTTAAAACTGTTATTGAAGCCGTAAAGTCTGGCTGTCTGCTTCCTGAAAATCTTGAGATTGAAACCCTTATTGACTGGCATCTTTTTTCACCGCTTGAAGTCGAACTTCTTGAGGCTCTGGCTGGACGTGGCGTAAATATATCTGTCAAAGAAATGCCTGTCCATAAGGATTGCGCCCTTTCATCAGTTCTTAAAGCGCTAAAAGCCACAGATGAAAAGAAGATTTCAATTCAAAAAGATGATAGCTTTAATATCCTTCATTTTGAAGAACAGGATGAGGCTCTTAAGTATTTAACACTTCAAAAACCAGAATCTTATGATGTATGGATAAACTCAGACAACAAAGCTATGGACGACTGGCTTAATCTCGAAGGAAAGCCGTTGAGCGGCTCTCGTATTCAAGGGGGGCTTCCACAGGTAACACAGCTTTTGTCTATCGGATTAAGCACTCTTGCTAGTCCAATGAGCCTTAAAAATATGATTGAATGGCTGAACGTTCCTTTAAGTCCGCTCAATTCTTCTTTGAGAAATAAACTGCAGAAAGAAATTACGAAGAAAGGCGGTTATTACAATGATAAATGCCGTAAAATCATCAACGATTACGTTGCCTGTGCTTCTGATTTTTCAGAATTGGAAGAGTCTGAAAGAGAAAAGAAAATTGAGAGTGTATCAAAAAAAAGGGAAGAGACCGTTAAAAACTTCCTTCCGGATATTAATGCAGTAGAAACATTGACAGATGAAACAGTAAGCGTGCAGCGCGCATTCAACTTTACAAAAGCGCTTTATGACTGGTGCGAAAAAGAAATGGCTGTCCTTAGTGATGATATGCAGAGAGTCCAGTTGGGGATGGTTAAGAATGAATGTGCCGCAGTCCTTGATATGCTGGAAATCGAATCAAAGAAACGAATTAGTTATAATAAGCTTATGGCCTTTGTTTCAAACCTTAAAGAAGGTGTGGATATGCTTCAGTACGAAGCAGAAGAGGGTTCTCGAACTGTCATAAATAATCCTGGACAGCTTTCATGCAATGTAAAAAGCCTTATCTGGTGTGATTTCTACAATGACGCAGAAGAAACTCTCAAATATGACTTCTTGTTTCCTGGTGAAAAGAACGTGTTTGAGAAAACCCTTAAACTCTGGGATGAAGATATTGAACGTGAATATAATCAAAAAATTAAACTGCTTCCATTTATGATGGCTGATAAGGTTACGCTTGTAGTAATCGACAGAAAAGTTACTGAAGACGTTGAAAAACATCCGATTTTCATTCAGCTTGAAAACAAAATAGAGAATCTGAAAGATTTTATTCAGGCCCCAGATGTAAACAGGGAATTTAGCTCTCTTTTGAAAGAACCTCTTCCTTTTAATAATGGTATAGAAGACTCTGCTGAAGGTATTTTCATTAACAATGCAATCTCCATAAAATGGCCGGATCACGAAACTTATTCGTCATTTGAACAGATTGTTTATAATCCTTTTGACTATGCATTCTCATATCTTGCCGAAATCAAGTCTTTAGGAAACCAATCTTTACCGAAGGTAAATCAGGCCTATGGAACTATTGCGCATGCCGTAATAGAAACGCTTTTCAATAAGCATGATGGTATTGTAGGCAGCGGTACAGTTCCTTACATAAAAGAAAACATAAAGAACAACTTTGAAAAGGTATTTGTTGATATGCTAAATGCCTGTGGCGCAGTTCTTCTTTCTAAAGAAAATGTCCTGTATCTTCCTAACTATAAATCTAAAGTTTTTGACTGTGTAAATCGTCTTGTAAAAGTAATTGAGGATAATCATCTTCATGTACTTGCCTGCGAGCCATGGCTTGAAAATACGCAGATGAATTTTGAAGGTGGTATCAAAATCGGCGGCTATGCAGATATGATTCTTGCTGATGACCAAGATAATCCAGTTGTATTTGATTTTAAGTGGTACCCGGGTAAGGAAGATAAGTTTAAGAAGACAATCGAAGAAAATAAGTCCATTCAGCTGGAGCTTTATAAATATCTGACTAAGGAACTTGCCGGAAAAGAAGCTAAAGCCGTTGCTTATGTTGTCCTTCCTGAAGTTACTGTAGTATCAGCGCAGAATTTTGCTGGTGAAAATATATTACAAGTTTCTGTCCAGAATCCTGGTGACGAACTTCTTCCAAAACTTAAGAACTCATATGAGTATAGAAGAACAAAGATTAAGAACGGATTTATAGAAGAAGCTACAGGCTTTGCTCCATCTGACATTGCTTATCAGAGAGATGTTGAAAACAAAAATCTTATTCCTCTGGAATTTGACGGAAAGGTAGAACCTAAGAAACATCCTAAGGATTATCCAGAGTATGAATTCTTTAAGGCAAGAAAGTAGGTAAGGGAGAGCAGGACAATGAAGAATATTACATATATCAGTGCAAGTGCCGGAAGCGGTAAAACATATGAACTTACAGAAAGATTAAAAAAAGTAATTCTTGAAGGTAAGGCAAAGCCAGAAGAAGTTATCCTTACAACCTTTACAAAGGCTGCCGCATCAGAGTTTAAGGAAAAAGCAAAAGCCAAATTTTACGAAGTTGGCAAAGTAAAAGAAGCTAATCGTCTGGACCAGGCTTTGATTGGAACGGTAGACAGTGTTGCTAATGTTTTTGTGAATAAATACTGGTATCTTCTAGGAATCAGTCCGAAACAGAATGTGATTAGTCAGGAGGACGAGGAAATTTATGTATCAGAAAGCCTCTCAAGTCTTCCTACAGATGAACAGACAAAGTTTTTTAACTTATTTGCAGAAACGTTCAAAATTCCAGAGGAACACGAAGATGGCAAGAAATATGGTATTGATTATGGATTCTGGAAAAAGGATTTGAAACAAATATTTGATGCAACAAGAAATTTCAGAATCAGAGATTACAAAAAAAGCCTTGCGACAAGCAAAAAACTGATAGAAAGCGTTACACAGGGCTGCTGTAAACTGAATTTTGATAGGGAAGAACTGCTTGGGAAACTTGAAGTTGTAGACCGTATATCATATGCTGCTGATCAAAGTAGTACACGGGACACTAGAATTAAAGAAACTGAACGTTTCAGAAGACTTGTAAATAATCAAAAGACAACACAACTGGAAATTGGTTTTGGCCTTTTTGAAATGATTAAAAACGGTAAGTTCACTACTAGGGATTATCAGCAAAATGATGATTATCTTTCTCTCGCACTTCAATCCAATAATGTATGGGGCTGTGAAGAAGTAAGAGATTTGCAATACAAATATGTCGAGAATCTCTTTGAGATTGCAAAGCGCTGGCAGGAAGAATACATCAAGTATAAGAAAGAGCAGCATATCATCGACTATACCGATATGGAAGAATATCTTCTGGAGCTTATTACAAATCCAAAGTATGAGTGCGTTCAAGAAGATATACAGGCATCTTATAAATATCTCTTTGTTGATGAATTTCAGGACTGTTCTCCGACACAAATTAAAATCTTTGACCGCTTGAGCGAACTTGTTGACCAGTCTATTTGGGTAGGAGACTACAAGCAGGCAATTTATGGATTTCGCGGTTCTGATACAGCTCTTGTAAAAGCTGTTACTGACCGTATTGAAATCCTTAACGGAAAACCTAATGATACTCTTGGAACAAGTCACCGTTCCTGGCCAGAAATTGTAAATGTTTGTAACTCAGTATTTGTTCCTGCATTCAGTGATATTCTTAGAGAAGAAGAAGTAAAGCTGGAACCATGGGATAAACTCGTAAAGAAGGCAGCAGAAAGTGGCAAAAAAGACCTGCTTAAATGCTGGACTATAACTGAGAGAACAAAAGCTAAAAAGGCAGCTCAAATAGCAGGTAATATTGCAAAAATGGTGCAAGAAGGTATTAAGCCAAAAGATATTGCTGTCCTTGCGCGCACAAATAATGATATCTTTGGTCCTGGTGAACTTACATCAATTGCACTGGCTCTAAAAGAATATAATATACCTACACTTATTGGTGATAATGAATTTAAGGTTAGTCGAGAAATCAATCTTATTAACTCACTTCTAAGTCTTGTTGTGAATCCTGCAGATACAATGTCCCGCGCAACTATCGCTTTCCTTACAAAAGAAGGTTATGGAGCGGCGGAAATCCTGGATAGACGTTTTGAAGATTTGAAAAAAGGTAAGAAGGATTCGGATTATCTTGAAGATGTTCCGCTTGTTAAAGAGCTCATGGCGAAACGCGATGGATACAAATCTTTAAGTGTAAGCGCTCTTGTGGAAAATATTATCATTGAGCTTGATTTATACAACATTGTAAAAAGCTGGCCGGATAGCGACAACAGTGTTAATACTTTCCATACAGTAATCAGTATTGCAAAAGCCTATGAAGACCACTGTATTCAGATGAGCCTTCCTTGCACAATTTACGGATTCATTGATTATATTTCGACAGTAAAAATAAAGGCTGCTGGAAAGAGCGACGGAGTTCAACTCTTTACATACCACGGTTCAAAAGGTCTGGAATGGAAAAATGTAATTCTTGTAAGCCTTGAAGATGATATTCTTGATGATACTAAAATGATTTCCCGTGAGTTCTATGGAGTTCATATATTCCATGAGGTTGAGCCAAATGCGGATAATCCGTATCCTCCTATGATGATTTCTGTTCTTCCATGGATTTTCGGTTCTCTTAAGAAAACGCCAGAAAACATTCAGAAAATGATTTTTGAAAATCCTAAATATTCACAACTAAAAAGAAAAATCATTCAGGAAGAAAAACGTCTTATGTACGTTGCAATGACCAGACCAGTTGAAAGTCTTATTTTAGTTTCAAATAAAGATGAAGGTTTGGTGCGTTTGAAAAAACTTGGCGTAAGAGTTGTCGATTCTATTCCTGAGCAGGAAAGAGCTGATATTCTTGGAATTGGCAAAAATTTTGTAATTGAAAATCCTTGTGATATGGAAGGATGGAAATTTAATACTCCAGAAAGTAAAGTTATAGAACTTTGTGGAGCGCAAAAGACTTATCGAAAGCGAGATCAGCAGCCAAGTACTTGCAAACCTTCGAAGACCGTGAAAGCGGAAATCCTTTATGATTCAGGTTCACGTATTACTTTGAAATCTTCAGAAGAAGAGATGAATAAAATCGGAACTTGCCTTCATAACGTATTCTGTGTTCTTGAACAGAATCCTACGGAAACTCAAGCTTATGAGATTATTAAGAATCATGAACTGGCAGCCGCTCTGCCTGAGGCGGCTGAGATTCTTACTGCATGGAGAAATCTAGAAAAGTTTCTGACAGATAAATATGGCACAAAAAACGCAACATTCCATGAATTGCCTTTTAAACAGCATTATGACGGCCAGATTTTCACCGGAAGCATAGACTTCATCTGGGAGACAGCCGACGGCGTCGTGTTGGTGGATTTCAAATCCTACCCGGGAAGTAAGGATGATGTCGTAAATCCAGAACATAAGCATTATGCCGGTATATATGCGGGACAATTTGAATGCTATGAACGAGCTCTAACAGCTGCTGGCAAGAAGGTTCTTGCAAAGCTTGTCTACTACCATGTATTGGGCGTGGTTGTTAAATTGGATTAACATTTTACAAAAAGGCACTACCCCTGGAGTAACGGGTTAGTGCCTTTATACATCACGCCCGCCATTCTTCTTTTATGCTCAGGCCCAGCCACCAGCGGCTACCGTTGCTTGCAAGCTGTTGATAGTTTTTCTCCCTCATTTTAGAAGAAAGCTTTCTGTGGCTCATAACACTTTCGTTGTTTTTTTCACACCATTTTGTATAAGTGTTGTAAAGGTCTCCGTTTAAAAGCCGTTCTTTCTGACTTGCATCAATATTAAGGCATTCAGCAACAAAGCTTCCCACGCTGTCCATATCAAAGCGGTATTCCTCATTGGCAGTCCGGATTGCTTCAGGTTCTTTCAAGCCTTCTTTTTCCCATAAGCGGTAGCCTTCCAAAAGCCAGTTTAAGATTCCTGAATTTTCAGCCATAAGTTTATCCGTCAGATTCCTGTCCCGCTTTTCTTCCGGGATTATCACAGTAAAAGGAATAAGCTTGATTCTTCTCCAGATGCCGTTATCCCCGCCGGAGATTTTCGGCTTATGGTTTGTAGCCATAAAAATCTTGAAGGTTGGAATGAATTCAAAGAATTCCCCGTAAAGGAATCTTGCTGTAATCCTGTCGCCGCCGGTAATCTGTTTAATCAGGCTTTCACTCATAGGTTTATTTTCTTCTGCTTCACTTGCAATGACAAGCCTTGTGTTTCTTAATCTGGCCAGGTCGTTTGACTGTTCCGAAGTCTTTTTCATAAAGGTCTCGGTTCTTGTGGAAGTCGCATAATCACCAAACAGATTTTGCAGGACATTAAGAAAAGTAGATTTTCCGTTTGCACCAGTGCCCCAGAGTATGAACATACATTGTTCACTCATATCACCCGAAAGAGAATAGCCCATTGCTTTCTGCACAAAACGGATAAGCTCCAAATCATTATGAAAAATCTGCATCAAAAACATATCCCAGGTCGGGCATTTTGCGTCCTTGTCATAAACGAAGAGGCTTTTCTTAGTGATAAGGTCCTCCGGCCTAGGCTCATAGGTTTCCCCGGTTTTAAGATTCACAGTTTTCTCTTCTGCATTAAGAAGATATTTGTCCTGGTCAAACTGAGAATCCTTTACTTTTATTTCTCCCGCCATTTTCAAAAGATTAATCAGATACTGAATTCGTGGATAACTTTCGCTTCTCATAATTTGCTTTTCAAATTCCATCTGCATCCGGCGGTCATCCATAAACAGCTCGGCTCTGTAAAGCCTTGGAATAAATTCAAGAACTGTTTTTTCTACAAAGCCGTCATTGTCAGCTTCCCAGCAGGTTCCGTTCCAGATAAAAAACTTTTTCCAGCTGTGACAGTAACGGATTTTATCCCCATAAACCTTTATGAAGCAGTTTTTGTTAGTTAAATCCGTAAACTGTAATTCTCCGGCTTCCAGCTTTGGAATCCTTAAGTCCCGCGCAAGCTCTTCAAGCACCTGCCGCAGTTTTACATTTGTTTCATCATTCTTGAACAGATTTCTTTCCATCAGCCCCTCCATCTGATATTTTATTTTGCGATTTCTTATCTTCCTGTTCTTCACAAGGTTCTCCGTACTTCTCGACTCTTATCGGTATAGATCTTCCTTTTTCAATCTTTACCGGATAGCCATCATGCATTGTGACTGTAACGGTAATTTCACCGTATCGCTGTTCCCTGCATTGTTCCTTAAAATACTGAAAAACCTCATAAGCTGTTTCATCAATTTCTTTGTACCTGTTTTTTTTCATTTGCTTTACCTCTCCTCCTTAGTGTTGGTAAATATAAATATAATAAACTTTTATGCAGATATGTAATTTTTCCATGCATCCTGCATAATGATTTTCATGTTATTCAGCTTTTCAATAGTGTTATGGTCAGAATAGTGCATAGACATCTTTTCTGTTTTATGACCAAGAATTGCCTGAACAGTTTTAATATCAGCACGCTGGGCAAGAATTGTTGCACAGAAGTGACGCAGACTGTGGAAAACAATATTTCTTTCCCTGCGCTGTTCTTCACTTATGCCGATTTCTGCCATAGCTTCATAAAATGAGTCCTGGTAGTAAGAAGGCCAGTAAGGCTGTTCAGGTTTTACATTACTGAAAAAGACATAACTTAAATCACTGTAATTAGGATTACGCCTTGCATGATTCATAAGACGAAGGGCAATACTGTGGTCAATAGGAACATCCCGCTCTTCAGTATTCTTTGTAGATTTTAAGCCATCCATTTCACTCCAGCTGTGACGGATATGCAGAATCTCAGCCTTCAAATCAATATCACAGACACGAAGCCCGCTGATTTCACCGGCACGCATACCACAATAAGCAGCAAGCTCAAATGCAAGCTTTCCAACCGCATTTCCCCATTCAAGATTCAAAAGAGCCTTTACTTCAGATTCAGTCGGAATACCGCGTTTAAGCTCATCAGTTCCGTAGCGTTCAATACCAGCCATAGGATTCACAGAGATTTTATGTTTGTCAAAAAGAAAACGGATAGCACGACTGCCACAGTTAATAGCCTTGTTTACTGTAGCACCCTTCAGCTTGCGTTCAGAAAAAAGATAGAAAAAGAAATCTTCAAGCTCTTCCTCATCCAAATCTTGAATAAGCTTGTCCTGACCAAAGTAGGGCAGCCAGTAATTCTTAGCAAGACTCTTCATGTTGTCTGCATGCTTTCTGGACATACGTTTACCTTTAGCAAGATAACGCTTAATGAATTCACTTTTCTCAAAATCCCAGAAGTTGAGCAGATAGTCAGCAAGTTTAATGCCTTCTTCGTTTTTAGATTTCGGTTTCGATGGATAATTTGGTTGGTTATTTGATTGTGTAGTTTGAGTGGTTTGTGAAGATTGAGAAGGTTGTGACTGAGCAGTAGAAAATCCGAACTTATCGGAAAGGAGAGAAAAAATCATATGAGCATCTTCTCTCGAAAGATTTTCTACCAGATGTTTGTAGTTTACGGGAATTAAAGACTTGGGGTTCGAAAAAGCACGTGAATTACTGCGACCATCCGGCTGACCATTTTGCAGCCACGAAGTTGCAATCATAGTAGCTTCTACTTTGTCTTTAGTGTGTGTGCTTTTACCAGAATCACGATTGCCAGTTACAGGGTCAATAAAATAAACTCTGTAATAGCCAGAACTGTTCTTGCCAAGATAAAACTGACGCATAAAAACCTCCCGCAGTTACATTTGAGTAACTTAGAGACAAGTTCATGCCAAAGTAAATTAGATTATCCGATTGTTTATCCAATCGTTTATCCAATCCGCATAAACCTGCTTAGTTTTTAACGCCCGCCTTCTATTGGCCAGGTAGTTAAAAATACCTTACTTTTGACTTAACTCTTGATATTACAAGTAGTTGTAAAAAATAAGCTCATCCGCAGATGAGCCTTTTTACTTTGAGACTGACACGATTCGAACGTGCGACCCCCACCTCCGCAGGGTGAAAGTCTTTTGGAAAGCGCGGGATATCTGTTGGATGAGAATAACCCGGTTGATTCAATTTTCAAGAAACATATTTCACATCTGGATTTTGACATTATGAAAATAAACAATGAAATATTTGAAAAGACAGGGAAGGCATTTTTGAAGGAGTAAAGTCTGGAATCAGCAGTGAAAGGAGTTTAAAAAGTCGCCTGCAAATTGACCAATAAATTATCAGTTGATGATATAAAGATGATACGGATGCATTAAAAATTAAAAAAGAAAGTTTGGATGCTCTGTTTTCATCATCAGAAGTAAAAGACAAGTCATTGTTATATGAAGAAGAAAATCAGCTGTCAAAAGAAATTGACTGTGCGTTCAAAAACAGAAGGAGGAATAAAGTGAAAAGACTTATTTTTACAATGCTCGCGTTCATTATTGCAGTTAATTCCTTTGCAGATTCCTTTACTGATGCAATTCAAGACCTTGCGATTCAAACTGCCTGTATAGGACAATACTCGGCGACACAGGCTGGCGGCGGTTGGTATGATGACCCACACGACTATTATACACCTGCAATGATGGCAGAGCGTTTTAAGGATATGTCTGGAAATATGACACGGACAACAACTTTTTATGGGGTCTGCTTTGATTACGCACAGTTTGCCTATCAGGATATAGAAAAATATCAGTCTTGGTATAACGAGCAAGGAATGTATGAAAATAAGTTTTGGATAGCTGGAACTCATGAAAACAACAATCTGACAATTCTTCAATATCCAGGAACGAAAAGTAATCATACAACTGTTCAGAACGGTGTTTATGTGATAATTCCGTCTGGTGGCGAGCGTAATGTAAAAACTCATGACGGAGCAACTCATCACGCTTGGATTTGGATTGAACGTGCAGATGGAGTTCAGTTCTGGATTGATCCGACCTGGACAGATAATCTTGGCTATGTTGTATATGGCTATGTAAAAAATGGTGAAGAAATTCAATGTCGTCCAGACATAAAGTTTTGTGTCAATTATCCTTCATCCTTGGATAATCTGCCGCTGCCACCTTCAATGGGACAAAGAAAAGCTCCTAGTAAATCTGCAAATTCAACTAATAGGAATGAGATTCTGCAGGACTCTGGTACAGACTGGACAGATGTTGTTGCAGAAGCAATTGTAGATACATTAATCAGAAAGCCATTTATTGATGTTGATTACAGTCATATGAAACATCATTATATTGCTTTGATAGCTTCGGCAGATATTCCTTTTTCAACTATAACGGGAAAATCTCTTAATATAAATAAAATGGCTTTTGGTCTTGAAATGCCAGTATTTTTAGATTCTATAGCAATGATTATAGGGCTTGACTATCTTCACAATCTTGAAGCAGAAAACAATCTCCATGGAGGGCTTTTTGAAGTTGATTTTGTAAGACGTCTATTTACAAATGTCGCTTGGTATGTTGGCGGCGGTGCAGGACTTCGCTTTGACTTTTCAAATAGGTATGGTAAACCAAATGAAATAGCCGGTATCCCAGATACTGGTTGTTTTGCATGGAAAGCAGAAACTGGATTTATAATAAATATTTCGCACCTTTTTACAAAAGTAGAAGTTTCATATAACAATGTGTTTGGTTTTTCTGTAGGGGCTGGTGTTGGTTTTGGATTAAAATTATAAAATGGAATAGCGGTGGTGCAGTTTTTGGTGATATTTTTTTTCTAAAAGTCGCCCGCAGGTTGACCAAAAAAAATATGAATGATGTTATATTTTCAAAAGAAGATTACAGTTTTGCTTCAACAAGTGCAGCAAATTCACTAAGCGAAAGGTTGAAAAATTGGGCGATTCTATAAATTACAGCCAGGGAAGGTGTCTTTTTACCGTTCTCAATCTCAGAAATATAAACCTGGTGTGAATCTATTGCTTCCGCAAGCTTTTCCTGAGAAATACCTTTTTTCAGGCGAAGCCCCCTTAGAGTTTCTGCCACGGCAATATTAATCGACATGGCTAATAGTATAAAGATAAAATAATTGACTTATTATAAGCTATAGTTTATAATTTTCAAAATATAAGCAGTTGCTTATGTTATATAATAATGGAGGAATTTATGAAGAAGATTTTTGGTATGTTGGTGCTGATTGCGGCTTGTGTATGCGGATTGTCCGCACAGTCTCTTAACGCTGATGCTTATGGTGTTGATATGGTAATGCCTGATGGTGTTACGGCTACAATTGCATTTTATAAAAAATGGGGGACCGCAGACGTAGACATCAAGGCCGCTCAGCCAAAAGACAAAAAGCCGATGGTTGGAACATCTGTGACCAAGGCAAAGACTGAAAGTGACATTGGTTATTTCAGAAAAACCTACAAGGAAACGGATTCTGCTGACATTGCCCGTATCTGCGAAGAAATGAAGAAATGCGGCGCAAAGTACGGTGTTGCCTGGGTTGATTACGGAAATCGCGTAACCCGTTGCATGTTCACTTACAAAAGTGGAAAGCTGACTTTCGACAGAATGGATTTCTTCGATGAAACAAATGCTGATTATGCTGAGTTTGTTGCCAACGAAAACGCCAAGCAGGAAAAACTCAACAGAGTTATGGACGAAATAAAGAAAATTGCAGAGTAAAGCAAAATCCCTGAATTCATTGTTATAAGTTTGACTTTATAATCTGGTTAATGAGGAAAATATGGATATTATTTCAAATATAGTTGAAGATATAATGCTTGTCAGCACGAGTGAAAAAGTCATCAGTTCTCGTGGCAGTGTTTTTAATGCAGGAAGAAAATGGTGGAAAGCAAATAGGGAAAAAGTTCTTCAGGCAGATTATGTAATGGTTGTTGTTGATAATATTGTACGGGAAGTTTATAAACCTGTAAAAAAAACATGGCATCTTGAAACAGATTCAGGAAATGATGTTTTATCTTTTAACAATGAACGATGGGTTTTTGGCACAAAGGATGATACAGATGATGGGGAATACAGTAAAAGCATGATTGCTCCAGAATCTATCAGAGAAAAGTACGTAGGAAAAAAATTAGGAGAATTATATATCATGGGGCAAAATCCAGTTAGATATTCTTTCTAGAAAGACTTATGGAAAAATCAAATATGAAAAAAATTTGATTTAGCAGAAAACGGGATTTTCCTTTTGGTCAAGACTCCAGTCCAGCATGGAAATGTATTCTTCCGCACTTGAAGGACAGAGGACAACAAGATTCGGGATATTTGTAAAAGCCGCAAGTCCGAAA